>NZ_JACYHC010000750.1:0-1519 GCF_017152085.1 Staphylococcus sp. EG-SA-2 | reverse complement strand
CACACAAAAAGCAAACGTTTGTTCGTAAAAATGTCGAACAAAGAAAAACAAACATAGTTGTGCTAACTATGCTTGCCTTAAATCAAATCGTTTATCTTGTTATTTTTAGTATGTAAATACACATTATATTAATCATCGTTTTGTTTCAACAAATTTGTTTGAAACATTATTTTAAAGTTAATCTTAGCGATCTTCATCTTGATGTTTATGAAATTCGAGTTGATCTATAATTAAATAACCAGCTAATAATGACACTACATCAATAAAAATAATCCACTCGTTATGGAAATACTCTTTATAGATTGAGGCACCAATTAAAATTAATGTCAGAATAGTACCGACCCATTTACTTCTTGTTATTACACTAAATAATACTACCAAGACACATGGAAAGAATGCTGCGCTAAAATACCATATCATTCATTTTCCTCTTTTCTTTTATTTAAAATGTTCATGGTTGTTTCTCTTAATTCTGTTCTAGGTATAAAGTTTTCAGTCAACATTTCTGGAATGATATTATTAATAAAATCTTGTACAGATGCTAAATGGTCAAATTGAATAATTGTTTCTAGACTCATTTCATAAATTTCGAAAAATAATTCTTCGGGATTACGTTTTTGTATTTCTCCAAATGTTTCATAAAGCAAATCAATTTTATCAGCAACTGAAAGTATTTGGCCTTCTAATGAATCATCTTTACCTTCTTGCAGTCGTTGCTTATAAACATCTCTATATTGTAATGGAATTTCTTCTTCAATAAAGGTCTCTACCATTTCTTCTTCAACTTGCGAAAATAATTTTTTTAATTCACTACTCGCATATTTAACAGGTGTTTTTATATCACCAGTAAACACTTCAGCGAAATCATGATTTAATGCTTTTTCATATAAGCTTTTCCAATTAATCTTTCGACCATGATATTCTTCAACTGTTGCTAGATATTGAGCAATTTTAGTTACTTTAAAGGAGTGTGCTGCAACATTGTGTTCAAAATATTTAAATTTTCCAGGTAATCTTATAAGTCTTTCCATATCTGATAATCTTTTAAAATATTGATGTACACCCATTTCAATTACCTCCTCCATTAATTAATCATAAATTATACTTTCTTTTTACATATCAATCAATTAAATATCATTTAAATATCTTCTTTATATAACTCTGATTAAATGATACCAAAAAATCCTCTCAACCTGTTACTTAAACAGGCTAAGAGGATAGTCTTGTCTTGATATATTACTTAGTGGATGTAATTATATTTTCCTGGATTTAAAATTGTTCTTGAAGATTTAACATTAAATCCAGCATAGTTCATTTCCGAAACAGTAATTGTTCCATTAGGGTTTACAGATTCAACAACACCAACATGTCCATATGGGCCAGCAGCTGTTTGGAAAATAGCGCCAACTTCTGGTGTTTTATCTACTTTAAATCCTGCAACTTTTGCTGCGTAATTCCAGTTATTTGCATTGCCCCATAAACTTCCTATACTTCTACCTAATTGTGCACGACGATCGAA
>NZ_JACYHC010000749.1:0-1528 GCF_017152085.1 Staphylococcus sp. EG-SA-2 | reverse complement strand
TAAAACGTTTTTGATGACCTTCACTTAAAGTATTTACTTTTTGTTGTGCATTTAATCGGTCTTTATAACTATGTGTATCTTTATAATTATCAACTAACTTTTGAGCTTCTCTAACGTGTTCACGCTTGATTACACGCTTCTCACGTTCAGTTAGATGAGAAGAATCAATTTGACTTATACCAACCAGTGATCCTGATTTTCTACCAGGTAAAGCAGACGTTTCTTCAAATTTAACAACATTATTATGCGTATGATTTGAAGTTGTTGGTGATTGATGCGTTGTTGTGAAATCATGACTTTCACCATTTAATCCAGCTAATGGTTTTGGTGTTTTGTAAACGATTTGTTGCTGAGTTTGACGCTCAACTGTAGGCATTGGTACCTGAGTCGTTGTTTCAGTATATGTAGTCGGTGTTGTTGGTTTCTTTGATGGCGCAGAAACCACAAGTTGCCTGTCGTTTTCGTTGTCGTCTTCGTCATCGATTAGTGAAACCACAGACTCATTTTTAGATTTTTGTCTGTTTATAAATCTTTCTTTTAATGCCTCTGACTTTCTTTGATATTCAGCTTTTTGTTCTTCAGAAATTTCTTGTGTTGTAGATTTATTATTTTGAGTATTTAAACTTCTTTTACTTCTTTTTGATACGTCATTTTTAGCAGCTTCTGTATCTGCTTTTAACTTTAATGCCATAGTCTGATTATGATTTTTTTCACTAGTTAATGCTGGTATACTCTCTGGACGTTCTTGTTGAATTTTTTTAAAAAATTTATCTATAATAAATTCTAAATCCTCTTTTTTTCTATTTAACATCCTTTGATTTACTGCTCTTTTTTTATCCGACTTATCTTGAACTTCTCCAACAATCAAATCTAACTCACTATATAATTCTTCAACTTCGTCCTTATTTGTATTATAGAATGTATACCCTACCATTAATACTTTATTTTCTAAATTGTTTATTTCTACGTCGGCATTATGTTGCTCTGTATTGTTAAAGTCCTTTAAATCACTATTTTTCAGTTGTATTTCTTCAATATCTTTTAAAAACTCTTGTTTATTTTTCTTTAATGTATCAAAAATATAAGAATATCTTTCATGTGTTAAACCTAATAAATCATTCGATTTTCTGCTAATATCTGCATTTTTTATCTTCTTTTCTTCATTTAAAAAATTTTTTAATGCATCATCTTCAGCCATAAATTTTTGTTGATATTTTTTTACAGCCTTTTCATATTCTGGCTCTTCATATTTTTCATAATCAGCAAAAGATAATGATGAAATCAAACTTTCTAAACTATCTCTATAATTTTCGTAAGAATTGGATTTATTACTTTTATCTTTCAATTCTAAAGCTTTTGATACATATGGATTCTTCTCCCCAGAAACCACTGCACTCGCATGATTACTTTCCCAAATTTGTGATACACATAATGCTCCCAATGATAAAACTAGCAATTTATTTTTCAACTGTATTTTCTCCTTAATTTTCCCTAATTAACAACCTACCTTACACCCTATTTTTTCGCC
>NZ_JACYHC010000748.1:0-1536 GCF_017152085.1 Staphylococcus sp. EG-SA-2 | reverse complement strand
TTCATCACGACGTTGGTTAAATTCTTCTTCTTGGTAATCTAATTTGAATGACTTTTCTACATTCGCAATACCTAACTTATAATGTAAGAAATCGTGATGATGCGATGTTTTTTCATATATTCTTGGTGCTTTCGTTTCAACGATATCTTTAATTTCAGCAACCGTTGGATAATGGTAATTCAAACTAAAACGTTGTGCTTTAATCGCTTTATTAATTTCTTTAGATTTATTATCCAAATAAGCTTTGTAATCTTTCTCTCGTTTTTCAACATCTTTGTTATACTTTTTCTTTTCAGAGAAATACGTTGTAATACCAAATACTATCGTTACTGTACTCATACCAATCATCATTAAAATATAAATACCAATTGGTCTCACTAAAAAGATGACAACAGTTAAAGCAATCATTACTAATGGCGGTATAATGGAACGCCATATCACTGTATTGTTCTTCTGTATTGGCTGTGGCGGTCTTTCAATCTTAATATCATCGGTCGGTTCACGGTGAATAATCCTTGGCGAACGATGGTACGTATTGTAATCATCTGCCTGTGCATGTGGCATCTCTTGTGTTAAGCGAATTAATGACGATGCCACTGTATTCTGACTCAATACATTTAAACCATCAGCTTGTACTTCGAGCCATATCCCTTCAACATAAATATGATCACCAATGTAAGCTTTGTTTGTTAATTGCTCTTGTAGTTCATAGTTAATATACACATCTGTATTTTTATCGTGCACAATGCGTACGTATTGTGATTCTTGTATTGATTGAAAATCTTTAATAATGATGGCATTCATCAAGCTTTGAATAACCATATCATCATACGCATTTGGCCCAATTGTCATCGTATCTTGAATTGAAGGATACGCAAATGATGCATAATCAGCTTCTGTATAAAGCTGTAATGTAATGTCATCAAGGTCACCTTTTCTAACAAGCACCTTATTAATAGAAGTATGATTCGCTTGCCAAGTACCTTGATTATTTTGTTCTAAATGAATGACTTCGCCTAACGATTTCAACGTAATATCTGCACGCTCGTCTTCGCTAATAGTATATGTCTTACCATCTCGCAAATTGAGCATCTTCAATTGTTTGTTATATTTTATAATCAATTTATGCATTGTCTTTGCCTCAGTCCTATACTATTTTTTTCTTTCAGCTTCTTGGCGTTTTTCTTTATCTTTTTGTGCTTGTTCTTTTTGTTTCTTTTCGTTCTCTTCTTGTTGCTTTAATTTCTCATCTTTCGCTTTTGCTTTCTCTTCTTCAGATTTCGCTTTTTCATCTTTAACTTGTTTTTCTTTGTCTAAAATATCTTGCAATTTATCGTTATACTTTTTCGTTTCTTCAGAACGTTTATCATTCGATAAATCTCCGTTATTTTTAATCTCATTTAATTTATTAATCAACGCTAACTTTGTAATATCGTTATCATCTAAATAAGTGGCAATATTAATCGCTTCATCAAGATGTCCTTGTCCTAATTCCATCCAATATAATAAGTAGTCTTTGTTTGAATTTGGTGTCAC
>NZ_JACYHC010000747.1:0-1547 GCF_017152085.1 Staphylococcus sp. EG-SA-2 | reverse complement strand
CGCTTTACGTCTTCTTTTGTAATTTGCTCTAATGTGTCTAACGCCCTATTCATTCCGACAAAGACATTGAGCGATTGTTTCGTTCGATCCATATCATCACCAACTTTTTAATTTATTTCGATTTCGATATAAATTATATAGCTGAATGGATTTAATGTCAAGATACGTGTTTTCATCTTTATTTCAAATTGCGCTTAATAAAAACGACTACATAAATGCGGCAATGTCGTCACATGACTGTCATGCACCTTTTACTTCGTTTAAGTTAAAATAGAATAGGGAAATATTATAATCAAACATGATAGGAGTTGATATGTATGAGTAACCTTGAAATCAAACAAGGCGAGAACAAATTCTATATTGGTGATGATGAAAATAATGCTTTAGCTGAAATCACATACCGTTTTGTGGATAATAATGAAATTAACATTGATCATACAGGCGTATCTGATGAACTTGGTGGTCAAGGTGTTGGCAAAAAACTAGTTAAAGCAGTTGTTGAACACGCTCGAGAAAATCATTTAAAAATTATTGCCTCATGTTCATTTGCCAAACATATGTTAGAAAAAGAAGATTCATATCAAGATGTATATCTTGGTTAAATAAATTTTGCGATGGTGCAACTGTACCATCGCTTTTTTGTTCGCATCAATATAAAATTGCAAAACGACTAGTTATTTTGCATTTCAAACTTTATGCTATCAATTCATTTTCTTTTCTGGTATACTTTTTATACTAACTTATAGAAAAATAGAAAACGAGGCGATGCATAATGGCATTTCACGATAAAACAGCAACACAAGTGACAAACATTGAACTGAACGTAAGAGACTTAGACTTAATGACAACATTTTACAAAAACATTTTAGGACTATCCGTTAAAAGTTCTGACGATAACACAACCGTATTATCTGTTGGGACTGGTGGCCATACTCTAACGTTACATTTATTAGAAGACGGCCGTCAGACTTCCCCACGTGAAGCAGGACTTTTTCATATAGCATTTTTATTACCAACTACTGAGGATCTAGCTAACTTCTTATATTTCGTGGCACAAAAAAATATGGGCATTGGCGCTGGTGATCATTTAGTAAGTGAAGCTTTATATTTCAACGACCCCGAAGGTAATGGTATTGAAGTCTATCGCGATAGACCTTCATCTTCATGGGAATGGCAAAATGGCAAAGTTAAAATGGATACTTTAGAAGTTGATAGCCAAACCTTATTAACACATCGTACTGATGAAGGTTGGCAAGGAATGCCAGCAAAAGGCATGATTGGACACTTACATTTAAAAACACATGATTTAGACGCAGCATATCAATGTTACATTGAACAATTAGGATTCCAACATGTGTCTGATTTTCCACGTGCGCTATTTATGTCAACGAATCATTATCACCATCATATTGCTGCTAATACTTGGCAATCCAATCAAGCAAGACAAAACAATGCACAAAGTTATGGATTAACACATGTTGATATTTATCAACCCGACGCCTCAACACATACATTTACGGCACCAGAAGGGTTTGACATCACAGTTC
>NZ_JACYHC010000746.1:0-1551 GCF_017152085.1 Staphylococcus sp. EG-SA-2 | reverse complement strand
GCTAAGACAACTTTCGCCCCTTCTTCATGTAGTAATGTTGCAATTGCTTCTCCAATACCACTACCTGCACCTGTAACTACTGCTATTTTATCTGTTAATACTGTCATAATGATCGACTCCTTTGATTCTTTTTATTTTTTCAGGGTAAATCATAAATACATATTACTTTTAAAAAGCGTATCACAATTCATATAACGGTCATAATAACTCGCTTCATTTTCATAGATAAATTACATTACAAGCCATTCGAAATATACAATTAATCGTTGCTTATATTTTTTATTTTTAAAAATGTTGAAAAATCGTCACTTCTTTATTGTAAAAACATTATATTAGTACTAAAGTTAATACTGTGATTTATCATTCGATTGAATGATTAGAGGGAGGAATTAAACGTGACATATCATGAGCGTGTTTTAGCATTAAGAGCAGAAAGTAAAAGAACCGCATTTGATTTTCGATTCGAAGATTTATTTAGCAAAGAAGAATGGCTAAGTATGTCTCTTGCAGAAAGACAAAAAGCTGAAAAAGCATTTCGACACGAAGTTAAAAATATGGACGATGTAAGAATGCCCTTCTCAAGTGTCCATGACGCCCAAGTAAAATTATATAATATTGTATATTCTTATAACGGCATTAAACGTAATTTTAAACAAGTTGAAAATGAAGGATTCTAATATCATTTCGTTTATATATAGCAGACATGATAGAATTTTATATGTAAATCTTGTAGGTAATCGTTTTAAAAATAATATAAGTATGACTAAAGCCACATCCAATATAGGACGTGGCTTTTAGTATCGTTCCAGATTTGTGGGGAGTTAGGGTTTACTTAATTAAAGGGATCTGCCCTCAATTGCTCACCAACGAGGGCAAGTTACATCAATCACACTTCAATTGCCGCCGACTAGGGGTAGTAATCATTGGCAATAAGAACTAGTTAGTGACTAACGATTTACGTTCCATAGCAAAGTGATACAAACGCTCAGCATCAATGTAAGGCATAGAATCAATAGTTAGGTAACCATCTTTGATGTCACCAATTAATCCTTGATTTACACCAGTGTTCACGTAAATATCATAGCTACTTACGTCTGAGAAAATAAGCGCTTCAATCTCTTTTCTCATAATCATCACTCCAATGTTTATATATTATTTATATAAACTCTCTCGTCTCTCTCTATTTATTAACTTCTTACAAGTCTAATATTACATGAATTTCCAAATAAATAAAGAGGTTTGTGATGTATTTCACAAATTTATCACTATTTTGGAAAATTAAGAAATAGTTAATTATATAAAAGTTTAATAAGTCAGAAAATATGATAAAATGTAGATGTTCTTTAGACATTAAAAGCTTCTAACATGATACGGAATATGAGGTTCCTGTATCACATTAGAAGCTTTTTTGTTGCGGTGCTTATATTAATAATGGCATGAATGAACGCATGCTGTCTTAGTTTCAGGAATCGGCTAGAATATTAAACTTCCGTTCTTTGAATATTTTTTAATTTCTTACTAATATCATCCAGTTCATTCTTCGCCTTTTTA
>NZ_JACYHC010000745.1:0-1553 GCF_017152085.1 Staphylococcus sp. EG-SA-2 | reverse complement strand
CCTTTCATAATCTAAACCAAAAAAGAAAGTTAGACATGAAAAAAGTATCAAAAACAATGATATTAAACTTAAGGCTTGTGCACCTGGCTTTCGAAGAGTATCAATATTTTCTTTAGTAGTCATATCTATCTCCTATACATTATCTTTTAAATAGCATATTACGTATTTAAAGCTATATATACTTAGATTCTTTTCGATTAAAAGTTTAAAAACCTAAAATTATCTTTATATTATTATTTGATGAGCATCAACTTTACGGTCTCTATTGCTTTTTACTTAACCGCCAAAAAAGACTAAACAAAGCTTTATTGTTTAGTCTCAAATTAAGATTGTCTATTCTTCTTCTTGCTCTTTAATATATTGCTCGATTTGTTTAACCTCCTCCATTTCATATTCCATTTCTGGTATAACCCCAAATTTTTTGTACATATAATAATTTTGACGGCCCAATTGATCAAACTCTGTATTTATCCAATCAATATAATCAAATGAAACTTTTAATTTACCTTCATTTGTAAAATCAAATTCGCATGATGTCCATGGTTCATGTCCTTCTTTTTTAAATATATTTCTTAACTTTTGAAATTGTTTGTACAACTCATACGCTGAATCCATAAATTCTGATTCCGATATATCATATTTATTTAATACACTAGTATAATAGTATAATTCATTACTTCCAGGTTCTGTGTAATAGTAGAACACTTCGCCTCCTTCATCATCTATATATGCCATTGCATATACCTTTTCCCATTCTACCGGTATCATACTGCTAATCTTATTCGCAATCTCGTTATACATTTGACTTAGTTTTTCTTCGAAAGTCATGTCAATCCTCCTATTTATTAATTATATTTTTTAAAAACTGCTCACCATTAATATTATATCTAACTGAAAATTCGGTTGGCCTTTGACTATTACCTTTATATTTAACTTCAACTTTAACATTTTCTATTGACTTCCCAGACTTGATTGCTTTTTCCCATAGTTTTTCCAACTTATACCATTGTCCATTTTCCTTAAATGAACGGTTGATAAATTTACTTTGTGCCACAAGGTTATCTATGTCTTTTGACCCACCAAACATTCTAGCGATTAAATGACCTCCATCATCGTCTGGTAATCTATCCTCTCCCCCCACAGTTCTTTGTGCATGGTTATTACGACCGCCATCTTTTAGAGAAAGATTGTCTACATAAACTTCTTTTATGCGCCCTTTATGATCGGTCCGATATATGTGACCAGTTGGTGTTGTATATTCTATATTTGCTTTTAGTTTCTTAGGTCTAAGTCTTGCATAGTGTTCTCCGAATTCAACCTTGGTGTAGTTTGGTGATTCAACATATTTTGATGAATTTATTTCATGGCTACTTACACTATGTTTACCTTCACTTCTCACCATACTATCTTTCGGACCATGTGTCATGTGATTTTGTGGTGTAACAGCACGTTTCATGTTTTGACCCATGTTTCTCAAAGTAGTTGTTTCAGCAAATTTTATACCACCCATTCCCGCTGGTGCAAGTTGTTGTTTAAATGGATGTGCTATTTCT
>NZ_JACYHC010000744.1:0-1557 GCF_017152085.1 Staphylococcus sp. EG-SA-2 | reverse complement strand
ATGGCTTGGCGAAGTGAAAACGTTTGAATCTGACGAAACGAGAAATGTAAAGTATAATAAAAAGCAGTCATAAGATGATTTCAATTAGAAATCAATTTATGACTGTTTTTCTTACTATGTGTTAAATTAACAATGAATATAACATCTTATTTTCATTAATATAAATATTGGAAGGATCGAAATGATTTACACGTTGTTTGAGTTGTATTAAATCATCATGATCTTTAAGTTGAATACCAATAATGACAGTACCTGTATTTTGAGAAGATTTTTTTAAGTATTCAAATTTTGTAATATCGTCTTGTGGGCCTAAAACATCATTTACAAATTCTCTTAATGCACCAGGGCGTTGAGGGAAGTTTAAAATAAAATAATGTTTCATTTCTTCATATAATAAAGAACGTTCTTCAATTTCCTTCATACGATTAATATCATTATTACCACCACTAATGACACAAACAACAGTTTTACCCTTAATGTGGTCTTTGTAGTTTTCAAGAGCACTCACACTTAATGCGCCAGCAGGTTCTGCTACAATTGCTTGTTTTGAATACATGTCTAAAATCGTAGAACAAACTGCACCTTCATCTACTTGAACGTAATCATCTACATTTTCTTTTGCAATTTCAAATGTAATATCGCCAACTCTAGCTACAGATGCACCGTCCACAAATTTATCGATATTAGGCAATGTGACTACCTGATTATTTACGACAACAGATTCATACATACTACTTGCACCTGAAGGTTCAACACCTATAATTTTCGTAGTAGGTGAATAGGTTTTAAAGTAAGTACTAATACCTGAAATTAATCCACCACCACCAATAGCGGCAAATAAATAATCAAAGTTAACATTGTCAGTCTTTGATTGTTCTAGCATTTCTTTAGCAAGCGTACCTTGTCCAGAAATTGTATGAACATTATTGAATGGATCTATAAAGTTCATTTGATGTTCACTTGTATAAGTTAAAGCTTCAGCTAAACAGTGATCAAATGTATCACCAGTGAGTACAACTTCAACGTTACTATTTCCAAAGAACTTTACTTGATTTACCTTTTGTAAAGGTGTAGTGACTGGCATAAAGATAACAGCGTTTAAATTAAGTTTTTTAGCTGTATAGGCAACACCTTGAGCATGATTACCTGCACTCGCACATGTAATACCTTTACTTTTAGCTTCATCTGATAAAACAGAAATAGCGTTGTAAGCACCTCTTAATTTAAAAGAACGTACCCATTGTAAATCTTCTCGTTTTAAATAAACTTTACAATCATACTTTTGAGATAAGTAATGGTCTAATTGTAAAGGTGTTTCTTTGACAATATCTTTAAGTCTTAAAAATGCTTCATCGATATCTTTCGTAGAAACTGTTGTTTTGACTGTCATAATATTCAACTCCCTTAAAGTGATTTTTCATATTTTTCTATTAATGATTCATATTGTAGGGTGATTGCAATGTCATCTAAGCCATTTACAAGTTTATTTTTCCAAGTTTCATCAATTTCAAAATGGAAACGCTTGTCTGGTGATGACACAGTTTGATTTGGTAAATC
>NZ_JACYHC010000743.1:0-1562 GCF_017152085.1 Staphylococcus sp. EG-SA-2 | reverse complement strand
ATTACTGCACATCCAAATAGTGATAAAGGTAATGGTGGTATTTATTCGATTAAAAAGATTATTAATTATCCAGGTAAAGAAGATGTATCAGTCATTCAAGTTGAAGAGCGTGCAATAGAACGTGGACCAAAAGGCTTTAATTTTAATGATAATGTAACGCCATTCAAATATGCGGCAGGGGCTAAAGCTGGTGAGCGAATTAAAGTGATTGGTTATCCACACCCATACAAAAATAAATATGTTTTATATGAGTCAACTGGCCCTGTGATGTCAGTAGAAGGTAGCAGTATTGTATATTCAGCGCATACTGAAAGCGGAAACTCTGGATCACCTGTATTAAACAGCAACAACGAATTAGTTGGTATTCATTTTGCTTCTGATGTAAAAAATGATGATAACAGAAATGCATATGGCGTCTACTTTACACCAGAAATTAAAAAATTCATTGCAGAAAACATAGATAAATAAACAAATTGACTTTAAACGAGCGTTGCAACATATCTCGAATTGTAAAGGAGCTTGAAAATGAATAAAAATATAGTCATTAAAAGCATGGCAGCATTAGCCATTCTAACCTCAGTAACTGGAATAAATGCTGCAGTCGTTGAAGAGACACAACAAATAGCAAATGCAGAGAAGAATGTTACGCAAGTTAAAGATACAAATAATTTTCCATATAATGGCGTCGTTTCATTTAAGGATGCGACAGGTTTTGTAATTGGAAAAAATACAATTATCACCAATAAACATGTATCAAAAGATTATAAAGTTGGCGATAGAATTACTGCCCATCCAAACGGTGACAAAGGAAATGGTGGTATATATAAAATTAAAAGCATTTCTGATTATCCGGGTGATGAAGACATCTCTGTCATGAATATTGAAGAACAAGCAGTTGAACGTGGACCAAAAGGCTTTAATTTTAATGAAAATGTCCAAGCATTCAATTTTGCGAAAGATGCTAAAGTTGATGACAAAATTAAAGTTATTGGTTACCCATTACCTGCTCAAAATAGTTTTAAACAGTTTGAATCTACAGGAACTATAAAAAGAATCAAAGACAATATTTTAAATTTTGATGCATACATTGAACCCGGGAATTCAGGATCACCAGTTCTAAATTCTAACAATGAGGTCATAGGTGTGGTGTATGGCGGTATTGGAAAAATTGGTTCTGAATATAATGGTGCCGTATACTTTACGCCTCAAATCAAAGATTTTATTCAAAAGCACATTGAACAATAAACAAATTTAAATATACACCATGAGCATGTGTTCAATAATTTTAATGAAAAACATCGGTCGAATATAACATAAAAAAACGTCTATATCAAAAGCATCATGAATAAACAGAGGAGCACAAAAATGAATAAAAATATAATCATCAAAAGTATTGCGGCATTGACGATTTTAACATCAATAACTGGTGTCGGCACAACAGTGGTTGATGGTATTCAACAAACAGCCAAAGCAGAAAATAGTGTGAAATTAATTACCAACACGAATGTTGCACCATACAGTGGTGTTACATGGATGGGCGCTGGAACAGGATTTGTAGTTGG
>NZ_JACYHC010000742.1:0-1565 GCF_017152085.1 Staphylococcus sp. EG-SA-2 | reverse complement strand
CTAATTTAAATATTTTAAAATATACCAATTACTTTCATCCAAAGTGATCCTAAACCAATCCAGATAATAAAGTAGACGAAACCTAAGATCAAGTTCATTGTCCACCAACGTTTTTGAGTCACGTAACCTGAAGAGAATAGAATCGGCGCTGGACCACTACTATAGTGTGTTGTTGAAGCTAATAGGTTACCGAAGAAACCTAACATTAATGCACTGAATAATGGTGGTGCACCGGCTGCGATGGCAACGCCTAGTAATGCTGCATACATCGCACTGATATGTGCTGTAGAACTTGCAAATAAGTAATGTGAATAGAAGTAGAACAATATTAAAATGACCAGTACTATAGGCCAGCTTAAGCCACCAAGACTTGTAGCAATGGATTTACTTAACCAAGGAATAAATCCAAGCTTGTTTAATTGGTCGGCCATTAACACTAATACTGAGAACCATACTAATGTGTTCCAAGCACCTGTTTCGTTTAAAATGTCTTGCCATGTTAAGACACCTGTCAATAATAACAATGCTAGCGCAATAAAGGCCGTTAAAGTTGCATCAATATGAATGAAACTTCCGACAATCCATAATGTTAGAGCAATGACAAAAATACCAATCATAAATTTTTCAGCTAAAGCGATTTTACCCATAGTCGCTAATTCATTTTCAGCCCAACTCTTAGCATTTGGTGTTTCTTTAACAGTTGGTGGATAAATTTTATAAATAATAAAAGGTACAACAATTAAGGAAACAAGTCCAGGAACTAAAGCAGCTAGGAACCAATTCATCCATGTAATGTGAACATTAGATGTGCTAGATGCTAAATTTTGTGCAAGGGGGTTACCGGCCATTGCAGTTAAAAACATAGCCGCAGTAATTAAATTACCTTGGAATTCTGTGAAAACAAGAAATGCACCCATTTTGCGTGCTGATCCGTCTTTCGGTTTCGAACCAAATGATTCAGAAAGTGATTTGATAATTGGGAACATGATTCCACCAGCACGCGCGGTATTACTCGGTGTAGCAGGCGCTAGAATTAAATCTACACCGACGATAGAATATGCTAAGCCTAATGTTTTTTTACCAAATAATTTGACGAAATGAAGTGCGATCCGTCTACCAAGACCTGTTTTCACAAATCCTCTCGAAATGAAAAATGCCATAGCAATTAACCAAATGCTATTATTACCAAAACCAGCGACAGCCGTTTTCATGTCAACAATGCCAACGAGTACCATGATTGTAAATCCAATTATAGAGACGGCCCCAATTGGCATCGGTTGTGTAATACAAGCAATGATTGTCGCGACGAATATTGCGAACATATACCATGCTGTTGGATCCACAGCATCCGGTTTAAAAGGTGTAAGTGCCCAAATAAGGAGACCTACAACGATAGGGAGTATAAACTTACGATATTTAACCGTGTTTTCCATGTTAAAACGTCCTTCTTTCTATGTTTTATACATATTTCAATTTAAGAATAAAGCTAACTACAAAAGATGTACAGTAATAATTAAATATAAAATTAAATTAACGAAATCATTAATATAATTATTTTTCGAGAA
>NZ_JACYHC010000741.1:0-1575 GCF_017152085.1 Staphylococcus sp. EG-SA-2 | reverse complement strand
AAAGTGAAATTGAAAAAGACAGCTATTATGCGATGAGCGAAAAACTTCAAGTAAAACAAGAATTTAACGGCGTTACAAGGCAATACTTGAATTTCAGAACAGATAGTATCGATGATCTGGATAAGTTCAAAAAAGAATTCAAACCTGTTATGCACTTAAAAGGTGATGCATTCAATCAACAGTTACAATCTTTGATTAACAAATATCCACAAATACAAAAAAATATGAAATCAGAGTTCATTGCTTATTATGATAAAGAAAAAAATAGAGAAACAGTAAAAAACTATGCTTGGAACCTTCAAAAATCTATAAATGACATTATGCAATCATATCCTAGCACAAAATTTGTACAGTTTTATAAAGATGATGTTTCCCCGTCAATGGTAGATGGAAATGGCCGTTTAAAATCGGATACTAATGTAATTTCCATCGAGGGAGGAAAGTATGATGAGAACAAATAATCATATAACCGATTTAGATGCTATTGAGTTAAGTAGCGGTTGGAATTACAATTCGAAATTGGTGACTGGCAAAAATGCACTACTATCAGATAGTCTTTTAAGAGATATTAAAGTATTAAGTTCTAATGCTAAAGGCGACGCTGACATACTAGAAACAGAACTTCGTGCTGTAATAAACGCAATGTCTCAAAACGAAGGTAAATCTGTTGATGCACTTAAAAATAGTACCACTTCTCTAAAAAACAATCTAACCAAATTAAAAGAGCAACTCGACAAAACTACACATTAATTTCATACATTTTGAGTGAACAGAATTATATTTCCATAGCAAACATTCCTAAACTACACATACGTTACATAATTGATTCATTTTTATAGAAACGGGTAAAAATGATAAAGTAATCATCTTTCACAAAAATCCAAAGATTGGGAGGAATTAAATATGATTTTGCGTTACGCAACAAATTTAAAACTTGCGAAAGAGCTATACCAAGCCAGTAAACCTAAATTGCAAGAAGATAAGGGTATGATTGAACTGTTTGAACATACTTTTGGCTTGCAAAAAGAACTTGTAAAATACGTCGGCATTGCAGAAGCAACTACTGCTGCTTTATACTCAGCTAGCTTTATCAATAAAAACATTTCTCGCCTTGCATCACTATCAACGATAGGCATTTTAAGTGTAGCTGCTTACAAACATTTCGAAGCTGGCCAAGGTAAAAAAGGTGCACAACATGCATTAGATTTATTAGGTCTTGCTACTTTAAGTTTACTAGATACATTTTCTTGTAATAAAAAATAGTCTTCATTTTAGAAGCACATACTTTAGCACCTGTGTACTTTTGATTCAATCCATAAACGGTACACCGCTATAGCATGTGTTTTATTATTTTTCTGGTCTCTTTATCGTAAATATTCCCCCTAATTTAGCATAATCATTTCCGGCTAAACGAGAAACAGCCTGTAATGCGTGTGGATTGATTTTAAAATCACCCTCATAAATACTGTCATCAATATGATAAGTTACAATTTCACCTATTATTAAATCAGCCCCATCTAATACATCTCCAAGCAATATCATTTGCGATAGTTTACATTCGAATCTCATTTTCGC
>NZ_JACYHC010000740.1:0-13398 GCF_017152085.1 Staphylococcus sp. EG-SA-2 | reverse complement strand
ACTATAATCCTTTGTTACTATCGCATCTGCTTTGTTATCCCATGTAAATAAGCTAGATGCAACTGCTAATGCGCCTAGCGAAATTATTTGCTTTTTCATAATTTTTTAATTCCTCCAAAATGTAATTGCCCAATCTACATTAAAGAAACAAAATATTAAAAGACATTAACTATATATTAACTAGAATAAACAAAGCATTAACTATCTTTTTGTTATAGTTAATTAGCTTTGCAATATACAATAGTGTATAATTTTTTTGATTAATGTACATCAAAGGAGTAACAAAGCATGACAACACAAATGAAAATCAAAACATATTTAGTTGCTGGTATTAAAGCGGCGCTCCTTGATACGACTGGTATTAAATTAGCAAGCAAATCTGAAACTACATCACATACGTATCAACATCAAGCGCTTGTAGATCAATTACATGAATTAATAGCAAACACTGACTTAAATAAATTATCGTACCTAAATTTAGATGCGTTTCAAAAACGCGATATTTTAGCTGCGCACTATATTGCAAAATCCGCTATACGCACTAAAAATTTGGATCAAATGACTAAAGCGAAACAAAGATTAGAAAGTATTTACAATTCAATTTCTAACCCTTTGCATTCACAAAACAATTAATAATTCACCAATAAATCATGTAAGTGTTTGTGACGCCAAATTGCCATACAAATACTTGTCATATGAATATAAACGAATGAAACGATTGCCTATCCCATAGATGGCAACATTAAAAAGACCTCTGAAGGTATCATCTTGATAACTTTAGAGGTCTTTGTTTATATTATTCAAACAAAATTCTTATAGAACGATCGAAGTATGTTTCGTCTTTCTTTTCTTCTTTAATCTGATCAGCTAATGCTGGGTCATCTGTGATAATACCATCAACATTGGTTTGTAAGTATTTCGTTAAATCTTCTTCGCCGTTAATGGTCCAAGTATAGACTTCTTTATTTTCCAAGTGCGCTTGATTAACAAGTCTTGGCGAATAAGAAAAATCTTCGATGACAAAGAAATCTAATGATGTTTCTTTAAAATGACCAAACTGCAACGGAATGATATAACCACACTTGAGATATGGCGCTTCTTTTTTCAACTTAGTCATCACATCATAATCCAATGACATCACACGATATTGATGTTCAACACCATGCTTTTTCAAAATATCAATAACACGTTGTGTATAATCTGCTGGTTCTTTACCATGTGGCTTTAACTCTACTAGTAGCTTCACATTTGATTGTTTAGCCGTTTCAATAAATTCGTCTAAGGATACAAGTTTTGCTTCATGTCCATTTTGACGCATTTTCAAACCGACGACATCTTTGAAATTAGATTCAGAAATATTTTTATTAACACCTGTTAAACGTTTCAAATTGTTATCATGACTAACAACAAATTGTTTATCTTTCGTCATAATTGTATCTAACTCAACGTATTCGACATTCGCTTTTGCAGCAGCTTTCAATGACGGAATAGAATTTTCAACCCCTTTATCTTCGAAACCACGATGGCCAATAATGGAGATATTTGTATTGATAGTATTATTGTAAAGTAAGTACATGTTATAACCGATAAAACATGTCACTGCAAGCACCATTGAAATTATAAAGAACCTAGACTTCCGTTTCGGTTTTGGATATTTAAATTCTAAGCCCGGTTGGTCTAATACATTCTCTTGTTTTAAGTGCAGTACTAACACACTGATTAATGATAATTTCGTAAATAAATAATAGAAGAACAATGCGCTTTTCAATACAACAAATAAAATTGATGAGACTAAAAACTTATCTCCTTCTTCATCTACACAAATAGCAAGATATGTTGCTCCTGAAATAATTAATGTTAAAATCGCACCAATGATGAGTTCCAATATAACTATTTCTATAACAAGTCGAAACTTATTTCGCTTCGTAATTTGCCAACTTAGTCTCATATTTTTAAATAACGACTGACGGTTTAAAATCGTTAACGGTAAGGTAAATATTAATTTAAAGTTTAATATAAATACAGCAATCATAAAGGTACCGTAAATGATTATACCTTTCGTCGTTTTCATAAGTTCTTCCGTTAAAAATTTAGGTATGTAAATATTTTTTGTTAATACTGAACTTAGTCCTAGGTTGGCAATGGGTATCATTAACATTAAATAAATGACAAAGAAAATAACTGGTACACCTATGAGTTTACGCACATTTACAAAGGCATTTTTAAAAATGGATTTAAATGTAATAATCTGTCGATCAAAGCCGGCATAAACCATATAAACTAACAATGAAAACTCTACATAAATCAGAAAGGCAACACTTAATATGAATATAATAAGAAGTATCACACTGGCAGGATGACTTATGATTTCCATCCAATTGTTAATCGTAAGTTGGCTTTGCCCAGCTACTTTTAACATCATATTAAATAGTAAAATTAAGTATGTACTACTAATAAAAATCATGATTAACTGCAATAGTAAGGCATTAATGCTAAAACGCCCTTTATTTTGATACAGTAATTTAAATACTGCCCATATATCTTTACTAATTCTCTTCATAATCACGCTCCGCATTGCTTTAATATTAAGTTTCATCTTAATATTTTTCATTACTCAGGGTCAATAAAAATTTGAAAAGACTCATATTCATATGCAAGTAGCAATTAATAACCCATTCGATGATATTGGAACCCCACCTTTAACAAGGCATCACATTCTTTATCAGCATAGCTACTTACAAAAACGTATTCCTTCAACCATTGTAGGACTTGTCTCATATACTTACTACGTCTTGCTAATACTCAATACTCAATTGAAAAAGAAGCATATGCCCCTTCACTCTTGAAGTTGCATATGCTTTCTTTTCGGTCTGAATTGTATTTATAATTCAACGGGAATTTTCCCTTTGAAGTTAACATAACGGTAGGCTGCTTTAACAGCTTCATCATCGGGCGCTTCGACATCTTCTAATTCATATGCAATGCCCAATGTTTTCCACTTATGAACACCTAACTGATGATATGGCAGAATTTCAAACTTTTCGACGTTATCAAGAGAATTAATGAATTCCCCTAGTTTAATTAAATCGTCTTTATCATCAGAATAACCAGGCACAAGGACATGTCGAATCCATACAGGTTGTTTCATATCTGACAGTTTGCGCGCGAAGTTAAGGATGTGTGTATTAGGCTTTCCTGTCAATCTAATATGTTTGTCATTATCAATATGTTTTATATCTAATAATATCAAGTCTGTATGTTTTTGTAATTCTTCAAAATGCCTTTGAAATGCTTTTGTATCATTAGCACATCCAGCCGATGTGTCTAAGCAAGTGTGCACACCATTTTCTTTTAATTCCGCAAATAATTTTTCTAAGAATGGCATTTGTAACAATGGTTCGCCACCACTGACTGTTACACCGCCACCCGATGCATCAAAGTATGGTTTGTATGGTAATATTTCATTCACCATTTCATCAACTGTGACTTCTCTTGATGGCTCACTAATTTTCCAAGTATCTGGATTGTGGCAATACAAGCATCTAAGTAAGCATCCTTGTGTAAATAATATATATCTTAATCCCGGTCCATCGACAGTACCTAAACTTTCGACAGAATGTAAGTGTCCCTTAAGCATAGTGCTCCCACCTTAAATTTTGTTACATACTTTCATGGAATGTACGAGAAATTACATCTAATTGTTGTTCACGTGTTAATTTAATGAAGTTAACAGCGTAACCAGATACACGGATTGTTAACTGTGGATATTCTTCTGGATGTTCCATTGCATCTATTAATGTTTCACGGTTAAATACGTTAATATTTAAGTGGTGACCACATTGCATTGCGTAACCATCTAACATACTAGTTAAGTTACGGTTTTGATCTTCTGGTTCTTTACCTAATGATTTTGGTACGATACTGAATGTATTTGAAATACCATCTTTACAGCAATCGTAAGGGATCTTAGCTACAGAACTTAATGAAGATAATGCACCTTTTTGGTCACGGCCATGCATTGGGTTTGCACCTGGAGCAAATGGTTCGCCAGCTTTACGTCCGTCTGGTGTGTTACCAGTTTTCTTACCGTATACAACGTTTGAAGTAATTGTTAATACACTCATTGTATGTTCTGAATCACGATATGTTTTATGACTACGTAATTTAGTCATGAAGCGTTCTACTAAATCAACTGCGATATCATCTACACGGTCGTCATTGTTACCGTATTTAGGGAAGTCGCCTTCGATTTCAAAGTCTACTACAAGACCTTCTTCGTTACGAATTGGTTTAACTTGTGCATATTTAATTGCAGATAATGAGTCAGCTGCTACTGATAAACCAGCGATACCTGTTGCCATTGTACGTACAATTTCTGTATCATGTAATGCCATTTCAATACGTTCATAGCTGTATTTATCGTGCATGTAGTGAATAACATTTAATGAGTTAATGTAAACACCTGCTAGCCAATCCATCATTTGATCAAATTTCTTGAATACTTCGTCATATTCTAATACTTCGCTGTTAATACCTTCGAAGTTTGGACCAACTTGTGCACCAGATTTTTCATCTTTACCACCATTGATTGCGTAAAGTAATGTTTTAGCTAAGTTCGCACGTGCACCGAAGAATTGCATTTGTTTACCAATTGTCATCGCTGATACACAACATGCGATACCATAGTCATCGCCATAGCTTTCGCGCATAATGTCATCATTTTCATATTGGATAGAACTTGTTTTAATACTCATTTTTGCACAGTATGTTTTGAAGTTGTCAGGTAAACGTACTGACCATAATACTGTTAAGTTTGGTTCTGGAGCTGGACCTAAGTTATCTAATGAGTGTAAGAAACGGAATGAGTTTTTCGTAACAAGTGGACGTCCGTCAATACCTACACCACCGATAGATTCAGTTACCCAAGTTGGGTCTCCAGAGAATAATTCATTGTAATCAGGTGTACGAGCAAATTTAACAATACGTAATTTCATGATGAAGTGGTCAATAATTTCTTGAACTTCGCTTTCAGTAATAACGCCTGCTTTAAGGTCACGTTCAGCATAGATATCTAAGAATGTTGATGTACGACCTAAACTCATTGCTGCACCGTTTTGTTCTTTAATTGCAGCAAGGTATGCTAAGTATAACCATTGAACTGCTTCTTTGAAGTTTTCTGCTGGACGGCTTAAATCGAAACCATATTTTTGTCCAAGTTCTTTTAATTCTTTTAATGCACGATATTGTTCTGATAATTCTTCACGTAAACGAATTACATCTTCTGACATTTCTGTAGACATCGTGTTGAAGTCGTGCATTTTTTCTTCCATTAAGAAATCTACACCATATAAAGCTACACGACGATAGTCACCGATAATACGTCCACGTCCGTATGCATCAGGTAAACCAGTGATTACACCTGCTTTACGGCAGTTCAACATTTCTCTAGAATATGCATCGAATACACCTTGGTTATGTGTTTTACGATAATCTGTAAAGATTTTTTCAGTTTCTTCGTCTAATTCGTAACCGTAAGCTTCACAAGCTGCTTTCGCCATACGAATACCACCGAATGGTTGCATTGAACGTTTGAATGGCTTTTCAGTTTGTACACCTACAATTGTTTCTAAATCTTTGTCTAAATAACCAGCATCATGAGATGTGATTGTTGAAGCTACTTTCGTGTCCATATCCCACATGCCGCCACGTTCACGTTCTTCTTTCGATAACTGCATTACTTGTTCCCAAAGTTTAGAAGTTGCTTCTGTTGGTCCTGCTAAAAATGAATCATTACCTTCATAAAGAGTGTAGTTTAATTGGATAAACTCTCTTACATCTACGTGTCTGTTCCATCTTCCATTTTTAAATCCTTGCCAAGCTGTTGCATGATTTTTATTTGTTTCTAACATACTAAACGCCTCCATCTGTATAATGTTGTGAATTTGAAATGCTATGTTAACGTTTTCATAGTCATTGTAGCATGTTTGTTGTGATTTTTTTCACATAAATTATGTACAATTTTCATCAAATGTATGTCAAAACATAGAAACTGTACTAATTTGTGTAACAGTAATATGCTAATTGCATTCTGTTACACAACAGTTATAATGTTCACTATTTTCATTGCTTTAAAAGTTAATTTAGGAGTATATATTTGTTTATAAAAAATGATTGTTGATAAGCGTTAAATCAACACTTAGAAAGATTTACTTTTATATATGAAGAGACTGGATTAAATACTTTTATTGACGTAAAAATTCACTTTTGAACCGTTCAATATCTTGCCGATTTTTATATAACAGCTACAAATAAAATATAACAGTTTGATTTTACAGCCTCGGTAAATCGTCTTGACAAACAAAAATTTTGTGCTATCACAACATTTGCAACGTCTTAACAAGTCATCTTTAAACATTTCTAAATATTTAACATTACTTATGCGTCATTTATTGCTAAAATTATTGTATTAAAATATACATAGAATTGATGGGATATCATGAAATCAAAAATTTATATCTTGCTATTATTTCTCATTTTTTTATCAGCATGCGCTAATACGCGTCACTCTGAATCAGATAAAAATGTATTAACAGTTTATTCTCCGTATCAATCAAACTTGATTCGTCCAATTTTAAATGAATTTGAAAAACAAGAGCATGTCAAAATTGAAATCAAACATGGATCTACTCAAGTACTGCTTTCAAACTTGCATAACGAAGATTTTTCGGAGCGTGGTGACGTCTTTATGGGTGGTGTGTTATCAGAAACAATTGATCATCCAGAAGATTTTGTTCCCTATCAAGATACATCTGTAACACAGCAATTAGAGGATTATCGCTCGAACAATAAATATGTTACTAGTTTTCTATTAATGCCAACAGTTATAGTAGTGAATTCAGATTTACAAGGAGATATTAAGATTCGAGGTTATCAAGATTTATTACAACCTATACTTAAAGGTAAAATTGCGTACTCAAATCCAAATACAACAACGACAGGCTATCAACATATGCGCGCTATTTATAGCATGCATCATCGAGTAAGTGATGTGCATCAATTCCAAAACCATGCGATGCAACTGTCAAAGACGTCTAAAGTCATTGAAGATGTTGCAAAAGGTAAATATTACGCAGGTCTAAGCTACGAACAAGATGCACGCACATGGAAAAACAAAGGTTATCCTGTATCAATCGTTTATCCAATTGAAGGAACAATGTTAAATGTTGATGGTATTGCTTTAGTTAAAAATGCACACCCTCATCCTAAGCGTAAAAAGTTAGTGCAATATTTAACAAGCCGCTCAGTACAACAACGATTAGTTGCAGAGTTCGATGCCAAGTCAATTCGAAAGGATGTTAGTGAACAAAGCGATCAGTCTATCGAAAATCTTAAGAACATACCTTTAATACCGAAATCTAAATTACCGGACATTCCACATCATAAATTTTTGGAGATGATTCAATGACGGCATACAAACCTTATAGACATCAATTGAGACGATCGTTATTTGCGTCTACTATTTTTCCAGTATTTTTAGTCATTATTATTGGACTAGTAAGCTTCTATGCCATCTATATTTGGATTGAGCATCGTACGATTCATCAACATGTTGATGAAAGTCAGTCATCTTTACATCACACTGAAAAGCAGATTCAGACATTTATTACACAGCATAATAATTCGTTTCAAGAGCTCGATTTAACAAATCATCATGATGTTACCGCTACAAAACGTGAATTATTAAAATTAATACACCAACAGCCCGCAACACTTTATTATGAATTATCTGGACCAAATCAGTTTATAACCAATAATTATGAACATTTAAACACTAAAAATATGTATTTATTTTCAACGCATCAGCTTAAATTCAATAATAGTACATATATGCTTAAAATTTATATGGCTAACACCCCACGTTTAAGTGAAATTAAGAAAGATAGCCGACAATTCGCACTTATCGTTGATCAATATGACAATATTTTATACGCCAACGATGACCGTTTTACTATAGGTGAAAAGTATAGACCGCAACAATTCGGATTTATGAATGAATCTGTAAAATTAAACCATGCTGACCATCGTCTCATTATTTATAAAGATATACATGAAAACATTGAAGATGGTATCACGTTGTTAATTGTTATGGCCGTAGTTCTTGTTTTACTAGTAATATTTGGTTTCATTAGCGCAGATAATATGGCTAAACGACAAACAAAAGATATCGAAACGATTATTCAAAAAATTTACTATGCCAAAAATCGTCATCTAGGTACATATACGCCTTTAAAAAACAACAGTGAACTAGAAGAAATTAATAATTATATTTACGATTTATTTGAATCAAATGAGCAACTGATCCATTCTATCGAGCATACAGAACGTCGCTTGCGTGATATTCAGTTAAAGGAAATAGAACGCCAATTCCAGCCTCATTTCCTATTCAATACGATGCAAACAATACAATATTTAATTACGTTATCTCCGAAATTAGCACAAACTGTGGTCCAACAATTATCGCAAATGTTACGTTACTCATTACGTACAAACTCACATACAGTGGAATTAAACGAAGAGTTGAACTACATTGAACAGTATGTTGCAATACAAAACATCCGTTTTGATGACATGATTAAGCTCCATATTGAAAGTTCTGAAGAAGCGCGTCACCAGACAATTGGTAAAATGATGCTTCAGCCACTCATAGAAAATGCTATTAAACATGGTAGAGATACTGAGTCATTGGACATTACTATACGCCTGACATTGGCACGTCAGAATTTACATGTTTTAGTTTGCGACAATGGTATCGGGATGTCGTCATCTCGCCTGCAATATGTACGCCAATCTCTTAATAATGATGTATTTGATACTAAGCATTTGGGATTAAATCATTTACACAATAAAGCAATGATTCAATATGGTTCACATGCACGACTTCATATTTTTTCAAAGCGTAATCAAGGTACGTTAATTTGTTATAAAATACCACTTTCAAGGGGGAATGTAGATGTTTAAGGTAGTTATTTGTGATGATGAACGAATTATTCGAGAAGGTTTAAAGCAAATCATTCCTTGGGGAGACTATCATTTCAATACAATATACACTGCTAAAGATGGTGTTGAAGCATTATCACTAATTCAACAACATCAGCCAGAATTAGTAATTACTGATATTCGTATGCCACGTAAAAATGGCGTCGATTTACTCAATGATATTGCGCTTCTAGATTGTAATGTCATCATATTATCGAGTTACGATGACTTTGAATATATGAAAGCCGGCATTCAACATCATGTTCTTGATTATTTATTAAAACCAGTAGACCATGCACAATTAGAAGTTATTTTAGGAAGACTTGTCCGTACCTTATTAGAGCAACAATCACAGAACGGCCGTAGCTTAGCATCTTGTCATGATGCCTTCCAACCACTATTAAAAGTAGAATACGATGATTATTATGTAAATCAGATTGTTGATCAAATTAAGCAATCTTATCAAACGAAAGTGACTGTTTCAGATTTAATTCAACATATCGATGTTAGTGAATCGTATGCGATGCGAACATTTAAAGATCATGTTGGTATTACAATTGTCGATTATTTAAATCGCTATCGTATTTTACAATCTCTGCAATTGTTAGATCGACATTACAAACACTATGAAATTGCAGACAAAGTAGGCTTTTCAGAGTATAAAATGTTTAGCTATCATTTTAAAAAATATTTACAAATGTCGCCAAGTGATTATTGTAAGCAAGCTAAATAGATTAGCACATAACTAATGATTATGGCGCCTACATTTTGTTCTATGAAAAAGCGGACTGATAGAGAAGTTTTCACTTTTCTTTCAGTCCGCTTTTTAGAGAGTTTAAATATAAAACAATACTCCCTACAATATTGACACCGCTATATGTCTTTATTGTAAGGAGTAAATTCATTGAGTCACCCTAAGTCGGGCAAATAAGGATACTTCATAACAGGGAATTATGATCTGCCCCGAGACATAGAGATGATATATTTGCAAGGGTAGAAGCAGTATCTTTCATCTCTTCACGCACATGCCGTCGGGGCAGGATTGCCAACTATATTGCAATAGATTGGCGATACTTTTAATCCGATTTATATTAAATTTTTAAACTTCTAATTTTCTTTTCTTCATAGAAAGCAACGATTCCTAATAGAATCATGCCTAGGAATAATGCAACATAGAAGACGATGAAAACATCTGTCCATCCACTTAATGTATATCCAAAGATGTTTAAACCGTTACGTGTTGGATCAGCAATAGCCGCCAAACCAACTTTCGCCATTGAGTCACCGAATAGATACGCGAATGAACCTGTCATTCCGTTTGCTACACTGATGGCATTTTTAGGAACAAAACCAGTCAATGATACACCAATTAATAATTGCGGACCAAAGATTAACGCACCTAATGCAAACAATGAAATGTTAACCATCATGACACTTGTAGCATTTGTGTAGAATAAGACAACAAATGTAATCATAAACATACAGCCAATAGCTACAATTGCACGACGACCTTTTAATAAGTCTGATACGTAGCCCCATAATAAACTTGCAACTAATGCACCAATTTCAAAGTAGAATATCGTATTAACTGCATCGCCTTTACTAAAGTGTAAATGCTCTGACACATATAACGGTGCCCAGTTATCAATACCGATTCGTACAATGTATACAAAGACGTTTGAAACACATAGAATCCATATAACAGGATTTCCCAGGATATATTTTTTAAAGATCTCCCATTTCGTCATACCTTGAGAATCAATATTTTCTTTATCGACCGGCTCTTCCCAAATTTCTTCAGCACGATTCCATCCTAATTCTTCTGGATCATCTTTTCCGATAAATAATGTTGCGATACCAATAAGTAATGCAATCACCGATGGGAAAATGAACATCCCTATAACATTTCCATGGAAGAATACATTAGCACCCCAAAGTGCAACACCACCTGCAATGGCACCACCGATATTATGTGATGTATTCCAAAATCCTAAGTATCGGCCACGTTTCGTTCTTGGCGCCCATCTTGAAATCGTTGAATAACTTGCAGGTCCACCAACTGATTGGAACACCCCGTTAAGTCCCCAAAGTACAATTAATAATCCCATTACAGAACCAAAGTAACTTAAAACAAATCCCATAATTAAAACTGTAATCGCAGATAAGATAAGTAAGAACGAGATAATACGTTTTGTGTTACGTCCATCGACAAAATATCCAAGTAATGTTTTCCCTAAACCGTACGTGATACTAAATGCTAATCCGATATAACCAAGTTCTAATGTAGATAATCCAATTTCCTCTTTTAAAAACGGTTGGGCCGCCTTAAAGTTGTTTCGAATTAAATACATAGCCATATAAACAAAGAACACTACAAAGAAAGCTTGCATGAAGTTTCTAAGCCATAATTTACGTTGTACCGATAATGGAATGCCTTTGTTCGGAATCTTATGGATATCAAAAAAGTTCATCTCTGTCACCTCAATCATTTTCGTTAAGCCAAATATATCACGTCGGTGTAAGCGCTTAATATCCTTAAAATTATTAAATTATCCAAAATACTGAACATAAACACATACTTAGAAACATATTTATGTACTAAAATTAATAAATAGTTAATAGTATTTGACAAGTTTTATCTATAAAATACTTTATGTTGTCAAAATCAACGCTTATACATATGACATAATGACGGAGGACATCATGATTCTATCTATATTACTTATCTTTTTCTGTATCAGACTTGTCAGCTTAAAGATATCTATTAATCACTCAAAACAATTAAAAGCAGACGGTGCAGTTGAATATGGCGTTAAAAATTCGAAGTTTTTAGCAATAACACACGTTTTAATTTATGTATTGGCTGGTGTAGAGGCATTTATTAATAAAGATACATTTAGCTTTGCAAATGGTATTGGCTTAGTTATATTAATCTTTGCTTATATCATGTTATTTATGGTTATTAAAACTTTAGGTGGTATTTGGACATTAAAATTATTCATTTTACCTAACCATCCTATTATTAAATCTGGATTATATAAAATTACAAAACACCCAAATTACTTCTTAAACATCATTCCTGAATTAATCGGTGTATTATTATTAACACACGCAACATATACAACTATTTTATTAGTACCGTATGCGTATTTCTTATATGTACGTATTAAACAAGAAGAGAAATTAATGAATATTTAAAAAGATGAAAGCCTGTCATCACATTAGTCGACATCGACGTCCATCTTTAAAGTGCGTTCTGAAATATTATATTCAGAAGCCTTTAAAGTATGTCGTGTCTATGACCATTGTGACAACAGGCTTTTTTTATTATCATATACCTCACTATCGAAAAGGTTATATACTCTTTTCAATGGTGAGGATTGTTACTGTGAATGGGTATGACCATCGCTAAACACTTATATAAAGTACACCTTCTTTACAAACAATGACATGATTTAAGGTGTGAAATTTTTGGCAATGGCTTGGCGACATATGCATTCATTCACCACTGCCACCAGTCTTACTTCAGACAAACTTCAGACTAACCTCGAGTTCGTATTATGCCCACCACATGTCTGCTGGCTTGTCGTAAATATTAACAGATTTCAAAGTTTGACAAGCTTTTTGGAAACCTTCTTCTACTGACATAATAGGATCTTCATGTTCAATACTTAATACATAATCATATCCATTAATAATAAGTTGACTTATGATATCTGCCCATACATATGGACTATGTCCATAACCAACTGTACGGAATGTCCATGCTCTTGTCGCAACGTTACCATATGGTTGCATATCAGTTAGACCATACATATTTACATTTTCTTGATTAATATACGTATCTTTAGCATGGAAGTGATGAATTGCATTTGCTTGGCCTAATATGCGAATCGCAGCAATTGGATCAATACCTTGCCACCATAAATGACTAGGATCTAAGTTAGCACCGATATATTCATTTGTAGCCTCACGTAACTTTAACATCGTATATGGTGTATGAACTAAAAATCCTGCATGTAACTCTATGGCAATTTTTACATCTTGCTCTTTTGCAAACTCAGCTAAATCTTGCCAATATGGTATCAACTTTTCATTCCACTGATAATCATAAATTTCAGAGTAGGCTGTTGGCCAAGGTGTAACAGGCCAATTAGGCTTTTTAGCGGTATCATCTGACCCTGCAATGCCAGAAAATGTATTAACAACTGGCACGTCTAATAGATTTGCTAAACGGATTGTTTTACGTAACGTTTCATCGGCTTCTTTCGCTTCTATCGGATCTGGAGAAATTGGATTGTTATGACAACTGAAACCACTTATTTGTAAGCCTCTGTCTGTGATTGACTTCATAAATGCTTG
>NZ_JACYHC010000739.1:0-1588 GCF_017152085.1 Staphylococcus sp. EG-SA-2 | reverse complement strand
GTAGTAGATATGTCAGAGTGACCTAACATCTCTTGCACTGCTCTTAAATCTGCGCCATTTTCCAATAAATGTGTCGCAAAAGAGTGGCGTAACGTATGTGGCGTTAACGTCTTTTTAATGTTTGCCTTTACACCATTTTGTTTAATCATTTTCCATATTGCTTGTCGTGATAAAGGTTTACCATGCATATTTAAAAATAAGACTTCGGTAACAGTCTTTTTTAAAAGTTGCGGTCTAATCGTTTCAATATAAGTAGTTAAGTACTCAATGACTGCGTCGCCTAATGGTACAATTCTTTCTTTATCGCCTTTACCAAATACGCGTACAAATCCCATTATTAAGTTCACGTTTTCTAACTCTAAATGTATCAATTCAGATACACGCATTCCCGTTGCGTACAGAAGTTCTAACATCGTACGATCACGATATCCATTAATTTTATTTAAATCTGGCGTTTCTAATAAAGCCAATACTTCGTCAACATTTAAAACGTCAGGCAATTTTTTGTCATATTTTGGTGAATCTAATAATACCGTTGGATCTTTCGCCGCATATTTTTCTCTTATAGCAAATTGATGAAAACTACGGATTGTTGAAATAAATCGCGCAATAGATTTAGCAGATTGCCCTTGGTCTATTAAATGCCCCAAACACTCTTGAATTAATTGTCGATCTATAAAATCAATATGCGAGATATGATGTTCAGTCATATAATCTTGATACTTTTTCAAATCACGTCTATAAGCACCAATTGTGTTAGAACTTAGTCCTTTTTCAATTTGTATAAAACGCAAATATTCTTCAATAATTGTTTCCATAACCACACCTCTAAAAAAAGCGAAGGTTAATTTAACCTACGCAATTTACTATCCTTTACCTTTAGCTTGGCATGTTTCACACACACCATGGAAAGTTAAACGATGATCTAAAATTTTAAAATTGAACTCATTTTCAACTCGATTTTCAACTTCTGGTAACAAATCTTCATCGATTTCATCTACACGACCACATTCCATACATACTAAATGATGGTGGAAATGTTTTGCGCCTTCTTTTCTTAAATCAAAACGAGCGACGCCATCACCAAAGTTAATTTTGTCGACAACTTTTAGTTCAGCTAACAACTCTAACGTTCTGTATACTGTCGCCAAGCCAATTTCAGGCGCTTTGTCTTTTACTTTCAGATATACGTCTTCAGCACTTAGATGATCTTTTTCATTTTCAATTAGAACTCTAACAGTAGCTTCGCGTTGTGGCGTTAGCTTATATGATGATTGTTGTAATTGTTGCTTAACGCGATTTAATCGTTCTTCCAACGATGTCCACTCCCCTACTAATAATTAAAATCATTACAAATTATTTCAAACTTCACAATTAAAACTAACAGTTTTCTCAATAAAATGCAAGCTTTTCTCATTTGTTATTTAGAATGATTATAATTTAATAATAGGTGTTGCAATGCAATGATAGTCTTCGCATCTTCTATTTCTTTATTCATTAGCATCGATTTAACATTCTCAATCGGAACTTTAATGACTTCGACAAATTCATCTTCATCTAAGTGAACTGTACCTTCTTCTAAATTATC
>NZ_JACYHC010000738.1:0-1601 GCF_017152085.1 Staphylococcus sp. EG-SA-2 | reverse complement strand
GTAGTACGGGTAATTCAACAGCGCCTCACGTACACTTCCAACGTATGTCTGGTGGCATCGGTAATCAATATGCAGTAGACCCAACGTCATACTTGCAAAGTAGATAATACAGTAAATCCCAAGTTACAATATCATACGCAACTTGGGATTTTTTCGTTTTAATAATAGGTATAAGCCCATTGCTTGTCCTCTAAAACATGTTGATAAAAAGGATCTTGGCCAATTAACTTGATATCATCTGCAAGTGCTTCCACTTCATCTAAATGATGGGTAGTTAATATAATTAAACATTTAGATTTCATGATGTTAAGTAGTTGGTGGATGTCATGTCTAGATTTTAAATCAATACCAACTGTCGGTTCATCTAAAATGAGAATTCGAGGTTGACCTAGTAAACCTACTAATATATTAATTTTACGTTTATTTCCACCGGACAATGTAGATACTTTGGCAGACGTATCATCAAAGTTTAATTGCTGTAAATATTCGTTGATAGTTGTATCATTAATTGGATTTTTACAAAGTGATTTAAAAAATTTAATGTTTTCAGCCACTGTCATGTGTTCAAATAACGCAATGTCTTGTGGCACATAACCGATGTGATTTTGTATTTGTCTTTGATTCCATTTTTCGCCGAAATAGTTGATAGTTCCATCATTAGCTTTTTCAATACCAGCAATCATACGAAGTAATGTTGATTTTCCAGCACCATTATCACCAAGTAATACGGTTAAACGATTACTATCAAAGGACATAGTTAAATGATTGAAAATCTGTTTGTTACGGTAACGCTTTGAAAGATTATTAATTTCTATCATCAGTTACGCTCCTTTACATGAAAATAATCAAGTATACGATACCCATAGCAAGTGCATATATAAATGTCATGAATAAACGATGACTTATTGTTTGAATATGGAATAAGATAAAGACGATACCTATCTCATAAATCAATATAAGTAACAATGATTTTAAGTAAAATATTAAGCTGAGTGGTTGAGACAAATATAGACTAACTGCCAATAGTACCAACAATAACAAGATCGTATGTGTCATTACATAAGTACTATATAGTTTGAAACGGCTTAAATGATATTGTGATAATCGTTGCAATGCTGCTTGTTGGTTTAAACGATAATGAAGTACTACTTGAACAGCGCTAACAAATAAAATCACCGCAAAGATTAAGCTAATTGAAATAGAGTGTTGTGCTTGTTTAGTAAGCGACACAAATTTGATTTTAGATTCAGGTGTATGTTTATGATAGGACTTGTTGATAGCATCGATGGATTGATGCTGTTTCATATCCTCAAGGTGTTCATAAATAATGTTAGGAATTTGCTGTTCATATAATGAACTACTAACAATTTCTATAGCAATACCACCTATAAAGTCATCTCTACCATATAACTGTATCGTTTCTTTTAAACGGTTCTCTTTTAATTTTTGAGAGAAACCTTTAGGAATTTGCATGCTTAAAATAGCTTCCTTTTTAGTAACATCATCTTCAATATAGCTTTCATCTTCATCGACTTTTTTAATAGTTACATAGTCAGATTGTTTAATTTTATTGACGAATGATTTTGATGCAGTGGTTTGGT
>NZ_JACYHC010000737.1:0-1601 GCF_017152085.1 Staphylococcus sp. EG-SA-2 | reverse complement strand
GTAGTACGGGTAATTCAACAGCGCCTCACGTACACTTCCAACGTATGTCTGGTGGCATCGGTAATCAATATGCAGTAGACCCAACGTCATACTTGCAAAGTAGATAATACAGTAAATCCCAAGTTACGATATCATACGCAACTTGGGATTTTTTCGTTTTAATAATAGGTATAAGCCCATTGCTTGTCCTCTAAAACATGTTGATAAAAAGGATCTTGGCCAATTAACTTGATATCATCTGCAAGTGCTTCAACTTCATCTAAATGATGGGTAGTTAATATAATTAAACATTTAGATTTCATAATGTTAAGCAGTTGGTGGATGTCATGTCTAGATTTCAAATCAATACCAACTGTCGGTTCATCTAAAATTAGAATTCGAGGTTGACCTAGTAAACCTACTAATATATTAATTTTACGTTTATTCCCACCGGACAATGTAGATACTTTGGCAGACGTATCATCAAAATTTAATTGCTGTAAATATTCGTTGATAGTTGTATCGTTAATTGGATTTTTACAAAGTGATTTAAAAAAATTAATGTTTTCAGCCACTGTCATGTGTTCAAATAACGCAATGTCTTGTGGCACATAACCGATGTGATTTTGGATTTGTCTTTGATTCCATTTTTCGCCGAAATAGTTGATAGTTCCATCATTAGCTTTTTCAATACCAGCGATCATACGAAGTAATGTTGATTTTCCAGCGCCATTATCACCAAGTAATACGGTTAAACGATTACTATCAAAGGACATGGTTAAATGATTGAAAATCTGTTTGTTACGGTAACGCTTTGAAAGGTTATTAATTTCTATCATCAGTTACGCTCCTTTACATGAAAATAATCAAGTATACGATACCCATAGCAAGTGCATATATAAATGTCATGAATAATCGATGACTTATTGTTTGAATATGGAATAAGATAAAGACGATACCTATCTCATAAATCAATATAAGTAACAGTGATTTTAAGTAAAATATTAAGCTGAGTGGTTGAGACAAATATAGACTAACTGCCAATAGTACCAACAATAACAAGATCGTATGTGTCATTACATAAGTACTATATAGTTTGAAACGGGTTAAATGATATTGTGATAATCGTTGCAATGCTGCTTGTTGGTTTAAACGATAATGAAGTACTACTTGAACAGCGCTAACAAATAAAATCACAGCAAAGATTAAGCTAATTGAAATAGATTGTTGTGCTTGTTTAGTAAGCGACACAAATTTGATTTTAGATTCAGGTGTATGTTTATGATAGGACTTGTTGATAGCATCGATGGATTGATGTTGTTTCATATCCTCAAGGTGTTCATAAATAATGTTAGGAATTTGCTGTTCATATAATGAACTACTAACAATTTCTACAGCAATACCACCTATAAAGTCATCTCTACCATATAACTGTATCGTTTCTTTTAAACGGTTCTCTTTTAATTTTTGAGAGAAACCTTTAGGAATTTGCATACTTAAAATAGCTTCCTTTTTAGTAACATCATCTTCAATATAGCTTTCATCTTCATCGACTTTTTTAATAGTTACATAGTCAGATTGTTTAATTTTATTGACGAATGATTTTGATGCAGTGGTTTGGT
>NZ_JACYHC010000736.1:0-1602 GCF_017152085.1 Staphylococcus sp. EG-SA-2 | reverse complement strand
CCATAACTACAATCTAAGGTTCTTTTTATTATACCCTAATTTTTGTTCATTATTATTTAATTTTTGTGAATTTTATGTTTTCTATAAATTTAATTATTTTACTTTAACAATTCATTACGCATTTAGCATTTCAAGGCATACACAATATTTATTACTATGATTTCATTTTATCTGCTGCAAAAACAATCATTATAACTCTTTTTCCATAATTAAATCTGTATCCGTTACATCACCTGTTTGAAAATGATGTTCACCAACCACTTTAAATCCATGACGTTTATAAAATGCTTGAGCACGAGGATTATGCTCCCAAACTCCTAGCCAAATTTTATGTTTATTATGTTCTTGAGCAATTTTTTCGGCCAATTCTATCAATTGTGAACCTCTTCCGCCACCTTGAAAGTCTTTCAAAAAATATATGCGCTGCACTTCTAAATAGGTCTCCCCCATTTCTTCAGTTTGAGCACTATTAATATTCATCTTTATATAACCAACATTCGCACCATCTTCTTGATAAAAATAATGAAATGAATCTACATGGTTAATCTCTTGTGTAAATTTTTCTACAGTATAATTGTCTTTAAAAAATTGATCAAAATCTTTGTCATCATAGTAAGAACCAAACGTGTCATAAAATGTTCTAGTTGCTAATTCAACTAATTCACTAGCATTTTGTTCTGAAATTTCTTTGATTATCCCAGCCATATAAATCCTCCAATAAACAGTGATCGAATCAAAATATTACTTATGTTATTTTTCAGCCAAAACTATTTAAAAATACATTAACACAAATCAATTACAAATTGTATTGATTGTGTGTAACATCAATAAATGATACATTTATTCCAGTAAAATGGCCGTATTTTCAAAAGAGAAAAAGAGAGGATGTATCGTTGTGATAGAAACATTTAAAGCGTTTGTAATTGATAAAGATGAGAGCGGTAAAGTGACACCAACTTTCAAACAATTATCGCCTACTGATTTACCTAAAGGAGATGTGCTGATTAAAGTACATTACTCTGGTATAAATTATAAAGATGCTTTAGCGACTCAAGATCATAATGCAGTCGTAAAATCGTATCCTATGATTCCAGGAATAGATTTAGCTGGAACAATTGTTGAATCCGAAGCACCAGGCTTTGAAAAAGGAGAACAAGTAATTGTAACGAGTTATGACCTAGGTGTTAGCCATTATGGCGGTTTTAGTGAATATGCGCGTGTAAAATCAGAATGGATTATCAAGCTTCCTGATACTTTAACATTAGAAGAATCAATGATATATGGCACAGCTGGTTATACTGCCGGTTTAGCAATTGAAAGACTTGAAAAAGTTGGAATGAATATTGAAGATGGTCCTGTACTCGTTCGCGGTGCTTCAGGTGGTGTCGGTACTTTAGCAGTACTCATGCTTAATGAACTTGGTTATAAAGTTATCGCAAGTACAGGTAAACAAGATGTTAGCGATCAATTACTTGAACTTGGTGCCAAAGAAGTTATCGATCGACTTCCTGTTGAAGATGATCATAAAAAGCCACTCGCATCATCAACTTGGCAAGCTTGTGTAGACCCTGTTGGTGGCGAAGGTATTAATTATGTTACAAA
>NZ_JACYHC010000735.1:0-1610 GCF_017152085.1 Staphylococcus sp. EG-SA-2 | reverse complement strand
GTATTTTTAGTACCTGGATTAGTTTATGGGATTTTAAGCAAAGAAATTAAAAATACAAAAGACTTAGGTAAAATGTTCGGCGATGCTGTAGGATCAATGGGAACATTTATCGTTATTGTGTTTTTTGCAGCACAGCTACTTGCGTATTTAAAGTGGAGTAATTTAGGAATTATCGCTGCTGTTAAAGGTGCCAAATTATTAGAACATCAAAACGGTATTGTATTGATACTAGGTATTATTGTACTGAGTGCAATGGTCAACATGTTAATCGGAAGCGCATCGGCTAAATGGGGTATTTTAGGACCGATATTCGTACCAATGTTAATCCTTATCGGCTTTCATCCCGCATTTACGCAAGTCATTTACCGTGTAGGCGATTCAATTACCAATCCAATTACACCGATGATGCCGTACTTACCTTTATTATTAACTTATGCACAAAAATACGATAAACGCATGAAACTCGGAGCCTTACTTTCTAGTTTAATGCCGTATTCAATCGCGCTAAGCATTGTATGGACAGTATTTGTCATCATTTGGTTCTTATTAGGTATCCCTGTTGGACCAGGTGGACCGATATTCGTTAAATAACAGTATTCAAAGGGATAAATTAAAAATGCCACTATACAAGATTTGACCTGTATAGTGGCATGATTTGTTATGATATAGCGTTCGAGATGAAACTCTGCATTTATATGAACAATTATAGTCTATCACTAATAATATTTAGTCTGTTCCAACCGTTAATTTGGTTTACAACAAAGACAAGATCAATAATTTGTTCTTCATCATAAAATGATTTTAGCCGGTCAATAATTTCAAACTTCTTAAAGTCTTTGATTGAATTTAACATTTCTGCAAATTCAAGCGTCACTTTTTCTTGATCAGTAAATAAATCTAAATGTCTAAAACTCAAGACTTCATCAATTTTCATTTGTGTTACACCCAATTCCTTTAATTCTTTTTTATGGATATCAACACAATAATGACAACCGTTAATTTTTGAAATTAATAACTTAATCAATGCACTAAGTTCATCATTAACCGGTGATTGATGAATAAACTTTTCACCTTGGCTCATTACAGACATTAACTCTCCATTTTGTTTCTTGTAATTATACGGCATTTGCAATCTCTCCTTTACATTGTTTAATACCAATCCAGTGATACTACACTTCGAACAATATTGGATAGAATTTGAAATTCTGTATAACATCTTGTCAATCTATGTTTTAGTTAAAACATTTAGCGCTTATATTTAAAAAATATATAAAATATGAAAACAGATTGAAAGGATATTATACCTTGCTCTACCCTTTTTTATAAAAAATCACACACATTTGAGAAAATTTGATAATGTCAATAAACCACGTCATCGACATTGTTATTCGATATATATTGTTCTTATAATGGCCAAACTATTATTCCATTTAAATTAACGTGGTTCGTTTGTGTTAATGTACTGTACAAAACTGGGGAAGTATTGGTGATGATGAAGTGATTGATATTAATTGCGAAACACCTTCGATAGCAATGACATAGATTATTGGAAGATTAAATCAAAAATAAAGAAGACCCTAGTGGCCTTCTTTTTTGTCTAATTCTTCTTT
>NZ_JACYHC010000734.1:0-1610 GCF_017152085.1 Staphylococcus sp. EG-SA-2 | reverse complement strand
TAATGAATGAGGATTGTTCGTATTGCGTAATAGAATAAATCAAATAGACTAAAAATTGGGAGCATAGAATTATGAAATTAAAAAATATTGCTAAAGCAAGTTTAGCACTAGGGATTTTAACAACAGGTATGATTACAACTACTGCTCAGCCAGTAAAAGCAAGTACATTAGAGGTTAGATCACAAGCTACTCAAGACTTGAGTGAATATTATAAAGGGAGAGGATTTGAATTAACAAATGTAACAGGATATAAATACGGAAATAAAGTTACATTTATAGATAATTCTCAACAAATTGATGTTACATTGACAGGAAATGAAAAATTAACTGTTAAAGATGATGACGAAGTTTCTAATGTTGACGTGTTTGTAGTAAGAGAAGGTAGTGACAAATCAGCTATCACAACATCGATTGGTGGAATTACAAAGACAAATGGGACTCAACATAAAGATACTGTTCAAAACGTTAATTTGTCAGTTTCTAAGAGTACAGGTCAACACACTACTTCTGTGACTTCAGAATACTATAGCATCTATAAAGAAGAAATCTCATTAAAAGAACTTGATTTTAAATTAAGAAAGCATTTAATTGATAAACATGATCTTTATAAGACAGAACCTAAAGACAGTAAAATTAGAATTACTATGAAAAACGGTGGCTATTATACATTTGAATTAAATAAAAAATTACAGCCTCATCGCATGGGTGATACGATTGATAGTAGAAATATAGAGAAAATTGAAGTGAATTTATAATAATATTCGAGGGAGTATATCATGAGAGAAAATTTTAAATTACGTAAAATGAAAGTCGGTTTAGTATCAGTTGCAATTACTATGTTATATATCATGACAAACGGACAAGCTGAAGCATCTGAAACTAATCAGAAGGTAAGTACAAATCAAGAATCAAAAGCTGTTTCGCAGACTGAACAAAATTCCAAAGAAACAAAAGCGGCAGAGTCTTCTAAAAACTTTGTAAATTTAGATCCTATCAAACCAGGAGCTCAAAAAGTAACAGGTACTACATTACCGAATCATATTATTTTACTTAATATAGATGGTAAAAGTGCTGATTCAGTTGAAGGAGGATATGGTGATTTTATAACTGCAAATGACAAAGGAGAGTTTGAGTATCCTTTAAATAATCGTAAAATTGTCCATAACCAAGAAATTGAGGTATCATCATCAAGCCCTGATTTAGGTGACGATGAAGAGGATGAAGAAGTAGAAGAATCTTCAACTGAAAAAGCTGGTGCTGAGGAAGAAAGTACAGATGCTAAAGCTACATATACAACACCACGATATGAAAAAGCGTATGAAATACCGAAAGAACAACTAAAAGAAAAAGATGGACACCACCAAGTTTTCATCGAACCAATTACTGAAGGTTCAGGTATTATTAAAGGTCATACGTCTGTAAAAGGTAAAGTTGCTCTATCTATTAATAATAAATTTATTAATTTTGAAGAAAGAGCTAAAGGTGGAATTAGTAAAGAAGATACTAAAGCTAGTTCCGATGGTGTTTGGATGCCTATTAATGAAAAAGGATATTTTGATTTTGATTTCAAAAAAAATCCTTTTGATAACTTAGAGTTAAAGAAAAATGAT
>NZ_JACYHC010000733.1:0-1615 GCF_017152085.1 Staphylococcus sp. EG-SA-2 | reverse complement strand
TCAGGTGACTTAGCATTTGCTGAATGAAGGTGTGCAATTTTGTCGCCGTTTTTAAATACTAGCAAGCTAGGGATACCCATAACTTCATTTTCAACAACTACATCTTCTAATTCATCACGATTAACAGTATACCATTGGTAATCATTATATTGTTCTACGATTGGGTCAATCCATAAATCCATAGCACGACAGTCTGGGCACCATCCTGCCTCAAATTTAACAATTACAGGTGTATCGCTATTAATTATAGATTTAAATGATTCATTACTTTTGATTGCTTGCATTGTAACAACTCCTCTAGATAGTTTAATAACTTTTATTATAGCTAAATTTATATCATAATAAAAAATTTTAGCTTCAAAATGAAAGCCTTTTGCTATGGAAAATGATATATTTATTTTAAATACATAAAGGAGGTTGCAGTCGCATGATTAAATTTTACCAATATAAGAATTGTACAACTTGTAAAAAGGCAGCAAAGTTTTTAGATGAATATGGCGTAAGTTATGAACCAATTGATATCGTTCAACATACACCTACAATAAATGAATTTAAAACAATAATTGCAAATACAGGCGTAGAAATTAATAAATTGTTTAATACACACGGTGCGAAATATCGTGAGCTTGATTTGAAAAATAAATTACAAACTTTATCAGATGATGAAAAGTTAGAGTTGTTATCATCTGATGGTATGTTAGTAAAGCGTCCTCTAGCAGTAATGGGCGATAAGATAACATTAGGATTTAAAGAAGATCAATATAAAGAGACTTGGTTAGCGTAAGTGAAATGTAAACGTTTACTAAATATCTCGATATTTAGATTCATTACATGTAAAATGAAATAAGCTATACAATTGTTAATTTTTATAAATATAGTTGAATAGCATCTAGCCTTATGGCATCATTAATGATGTAAAGATTAATTAGGAGGGGATTCTCTTGGCAGTACCAAATGAATTGAAATATTCAAAAGAGCATGAATGGGTTAAAGTTGAAGGTAATGTAGCAACAATTGGAATCACAGAATACGCACAAAGCGAGTTAGGTGATATTGTTTTCGTTGAATTACCAGAAACAGATGATGAAATTAATGAAGGGGATACGTTTGGTAGCGTAGAATCAGTTAAAACTGTATCAGAATTATATGCACCAATCTCTGGTAAAGTAGTTGAAGTCAACGAAGAACTAGAAGATAGTCCCGAATTTGTAAATGAATCTCCATACGAAAAAGCATGGATGGTAAAAGTAGAAATTAGTGATGAAAGTCAGCTTGAAGCTTTATTAACAGCTGAAAAATATTCAGAAATGATTGGTGAATAATCACCGTGTAACTCCTTAATCTAAGATTGAGGAGTTTATTTTTAGTCTGAGTAAGTAAATAATATGAAAGAAAATTTATTAGGCACTATTATTTGGAGTATTGCTACATTTTATTATTCAAGAATGATGAAAATAATGAATTTAGCTATTTTAAAAATAAAAATTGGGGGAAGTTAATATGCTAAACATTCAAGACGTTAGTCATCTTTCTAAAAAGGAGCAAAAAGCATATAACCGTTTCGTAGAATCTGTAGAAAACGGTAATTTACCAGTACTACCATGTATTGAAATGG
>NZ_JACYHC010000732.1:0-1617 GCF_017152085.1 Staphylococcus sp. EG-SA-2 | reverse complement strand
TATTCATCTAAGAAATACGTAAAGACTTTATCCCAATATTCTTTTTCAAAATTAACAGCGTAATATGGAATGCCAATTTGATTACACACTTCAATAACATCGTTGTAATCTTCAGTTGCAGTACATACGCCATTTTCGTCAGTGTCATCCCAGTTTTTCATAAATATGCCAATGACATCATAACCTTGTTCTTTTAAGACGTGGGCTGTTACAGAACTATCTACACCGCCTGACATACCAACGACAACACGTATATCTTTATTTGACAATTATGACTCCTCCTTAAATTTAAAATATATTTTATGAATTTCAGCTACAATTGCATTAATTTCATTTTCAGTAGTCAATTCGTTAAAACTAAATCGAATCGAATGATTTGATCGCTCCTCATCTTCGAACATTGCATCTAAAACATGCGACGGTTGTGTAGAGCCTGCTGTACATGCAGATCCAGACGACACATAGATTTGTGCCATATCCAACAATGTTAACATCATTTCAACTTCAACAAACGGAAAATATAGATTTACAATATGGCCTGTAGCATCCGTCATTGAACCATTTAATTCAAATGGAATCGCTCTTTCTTGTAATTTAACTAAAAATTGTTCTTTTAAATTCATTAAATGAATATTGTTATCGTCTCGATTCTTTTCTGCTAATTGTAATGCTTTAGCCATCCCGACAATTTGTGCAAGATTTTCAGTACCTGCACGGCGTTTCAATTCTTGTTCACCGCCAAGTTGAGGATAATCTAATGTGACATGGTCTTTAACTAATAATGCACCGACACCTTTTGGTCCTCCAAACTTATGAGCAGTAATACTCATTGCGTCGATCTCAAATTCGTCAAACTTAACATCAAGATGTCCAATTGCTTGAACCGCATCAACATGGAAATATGCATTTGTCTCAGCAATAATATCTTGAATATCATAAATTTGTTGCACTGTGCCAACTTCATTATTTACAAACATAATAGATACTAAAATCGTCTTATCTGTAATTGTTTCTTCAAGTTGATCTAAATCAATAGCACCTGTATCATCAACATCTAGATATGTTACATCAAAACCTTCTCGCTCTAATTGTTCAAAAACATGTAACACAGAATGATGTTCAATCTTCGATGTGATAATGTGATTACCCAATTGTTCATTTGCTTTTACTATGCCTTTAATTGCCGTATTATTCGATTCTGTTGCACCACTCGTAAATATAATTTCATGTGTATCTGCACCAAGTAATTGTGCAATTTGACGTCTTGACTCATCTAAATATTTACGCGCATCTCTTCCCTTAGCATGTATTGATGATGGATTACCATAATGCGAATTGTAAATCATCATCATCGCATCTACTACTTCAGGTTTTACTGGTGTGGTCGCAGCATAATCTGCATAAATTTCCATGTTTGGACACTCCTCACAATTTTATCAATGTTCCAATAATAGCACCTTACATACTATTTTTCTACTTTTCTGTTTAACTTTATTTATAATGTTTTTAATTATATTTTACCATTTTCTACACATGCTTTTCGATAGGCTTTTTTAAGTTTATCGCTTTATTCTTGTCTTTTTTATAAATTTTAGTATTTGCAGATATTTTTTCATT
>NZ_JACYHC010000731.1:0-1627 GCF_017152085.1 Staphylococcus sp. EG-SA-2 | reverse complement strand
TGTTTGTTTCAGTTGATGGTGAGGTCTTAGGTTGCGTGGATTGATGATGGTTACTTGATTGTTGCTTTTCTTTTAAATCATCTTTCAAGTCGTCTTGTGATTTATCTTCTGCAACGTTTGGTGTGTTAATTTCATCATCTGATTGATCTTTTGTTGTTATTTCATCAATTTCATGTTGATTATTTTCAGTATTTTCATTTGCGGGTACTTCTTCGGTTGATTGTAAATCCTCATCTGTAGCTGTTTCTGATTTTTCCTCAGGCTTATCTTCATTTTTATTTTCATCTTTTTGAGTTAATTGCGTTTTTGATGATTGATTACTAGTGGAATTGTCATTATTACTAAACATCATTGAACAGGCTGATAATAAGATTATTAATAAAATAAAAGAAATAAGGCAACCGCCGCATCCTTTTAACATGCCGCGTCTTTCAGAATTTTTAACAGATTGGTTTTGATTCTTGTTGTTCTCTGTATTCAAAGGTAAATCTCCTCTATATTTATATGTTATTTTCATGATTTACTACATAAAACCTGGATGCATTTAAGAGGGAGTTATTAAGTGTAAAACGCTTTCACTATATCACATAATCATATTTTACCAAATTAGTAGTGGAAATACTTTAATTTTTTTCAAAACTTTAAAAATATTTTTGGATTGTAGAAGTGTTAATTTAATAATTGTAAAGTTGTATTACGACTCAAAATGACACGAACATGACAACATAATTTAACAAAATAATAATTTCTATTTGCTATAATATATTGTATTTATTTTTAGAGGTGTTGCTTTTGAAAAAGTTTTTAAAATTCAAGGGGATGAAAATATGTTTAATGCTATATCTACTGATTTTTTTAAGTAGTTGTGGCACAAATAATAAAATAGTAGGCCAACGATTTGAAATACAACAACATAATGAAACAATAGGTAGTATTTACTTTTCAGCAGACTATGCACATATAAGAGGTATAGAAAAAGGCACTGCAAAATATTTCATAGACAAAGTAGGCAGCAAACGTTACTTATTTATTGAATATATTCCGGATAATGTATTGAATTGCAAGCCGGACTTTTGGAAAACGTTAAAATATAAAAAGGACAAGGTAACATATTATGTATATCTCATTGAAAATTTAGATGATGAAGTATTCCATTTAAGTGCATTACAAGACATGAATCGTATACCAATTGACATTGCAGATGATGTGGCAACAATGGGTAAATCACCACATCAAAATGACAGAATGACACTAAAATTAAATAAAAATAACTGATAATAGTAGACGAATGATATAACGATATGTATTGAGCATTATAACAATCATATCAATGAATCAATTCGTCTACTTTTTTATATTTTTAAACATAACCACTGCTAGAATGTCATAAAATCGTTATAATTATAATGTAAATGATTTTGGAGGAATAACGCATGGACTTTTGGTTATATAAACAAGCACAACAAAATGGACATCATATTGCGATAACAGACGGTCAAGAATCTTATACTTATCAAAATTTATACTGTGAAGCGAGTCTATTGGCTAAAAGACTCAAGGCTTATCAACAATCTCGTGTCGGGCTATACATAGATAATTCGATTCAATCGATCATTTTAATACATGC
>NZ_JACYHC010000730.1:0-1647 GCF_017152085.1 Staphylococcus sp. EG-SA-2 | reverse complement strand
GTAAAACATACCTATAAATACAATCAGCGCGATTAAAAATAAAGGCACTGTCATTTTCGGTGATGTTAATTTTTTATCTATCATCTTACAATCTCCTCGTATCATCATTTTCATTTTACAAATGTTATCCATAATATCAATGTGCCACAAATTTCACTTTACCGACAATATCAAAATTATAAAGTTCATATTGTTATGTATATTGCAAATAAAACATTGTATAATTGAAATAACAATATTTTGCTATTTTCAATTTAGTACGATCTATATTTATTATACAGAGGGGGTAAGGCGTATCAATAGAGTTATTTTTGTCTATATAGCGTTAATCATTACATTAGTTAGATTCTTTACCCCTATTCATCCATCGTTTTCAAATTTGATTTACTGGATATTTGTATTATATTTTATTCCTATTATACTATGCGTTATCGGTTTCAAGGCCGAAAAACTTATTGCAACAATGGTCATTATACCTAATTTTTTAGGTATACTTTATCGATTATATGCCTACGTCACACATATACTCTTTATGTAAAAGGATAGTGGGCATGTCTCGCAACAAATATGCTTGCGTTGACTTGTCACCATTCGCAAATTTTATGACATACGCCTTTCACGGGCTATATTCAGACCCACGCATTCATCCACGTAATAAACACATCATGTAATAGAAAAACAGCACACCCAAATATATGGCGTTGCGCTGTTTAACCAAGCATACTTCTATAGCTTTAATAAGCCAGCAGAAGCATACCTAACCTTCTTAAATATGCTTTTCCAAATTATCCTCAAGTTTGAATACGATAATACGTTCACCTGTAACTGTACTTAAATCACTGTGGAAGCTCATCACTTTGATACCTGTAATTTTAAGAATGATATCATTCAAATCTTGCTCACCGGATTCAACTAATTCAGAACGTGTTCGTTTAATATTTAGTAATCCTTCATTCGTACTACACACACGATATTCTGCTGGCGTTAAGATACCTTGTAAACTAATAATCACCATATCTCTTAAAATGTCTGATTTAACTGACAAGGAACCTCTGCCAAGGAAATCTTTTTCCCATTGCGTAATGGCTTTACTGATTTCAGCTTCGATTTCACCTTTCGTTCTTTTCATATCACTAACTCCAATAATATTAAAATTGATTACTTCATCTTTGTATCGTTATCACGACATCAACTATTACATTAAGTTTATCATTTTTAGTATATTTTAAGAAGCTAGAACATTGTAGATATGATGATATATTAATTACTTAGCATCGCAACATATCATCGTTAAATCCAACTTTTAAAACGCCCTTCCTCATTAACGCTCATTAAACGCAGCCAATGATTAGACACCTTCCTAGCGAAATGCTCATTATTCGCGAATAGTCTAGCTACAACATAGTCGGGTGCCTGAATAACGACAAGTAAACGAATTGGCGAATGATACATCGTCCGATCAGCAGCCATAACAGATTGCCATGATAAGCCATACATCAGATCACTCGCATTACCTTGCATGACACCAACACCTGACGTGACGGTTTGTGTCGCTTTATTCCCACTTCCGTAAAAATGCGGCGCAACTGTCGACGCATAATATTGTAAATTAATCCATTGTGCCACAAGCGCCGGACCAGAAATGAT
>NZ_JACYHC010000729.1:0-13522 GCF_017152085.1 Staphylococcus sp. EG-SA-2 | reverse complement strand
TTAATGAATGACTTCATTTAAATACTCAGTAATTTCATCGCCTTCTTCAGCATTTACACCTAAAATATGAGCGATATAGCCTTCTTCTTTTAAATCATCAGTACCGATAATACCGAATTTATTTGTTTGCATATTAAGTACGAGTGTCTTACCATAATGTCTATTTGTATGGACTAACATCAAATCATATCGACTATGCTCGCCAACAAAACCAACAAACTGAACTTGACTCTCTTCGTTGTCATCATATAAATACATATCAATCATTTTGTAGCGACTCCTTTTAAAAGTAGTAAAGTTAGTATAACGACAAATGAAGTATACTGCAAAATTATGATAATATATAAGCGAGAGGTGACAAGGAATGTATTTTGTAGACAAAGATAAACTAACTCAGAAATTAGCCTATTTACAAGCATTAACTGATGATTATCATGAGAGCAAGCACAATCATTATGCATTTGAACGCATTGCTCAAATGTTGATAGAATCATCGGTAGATATAGGGAATATGATTATCGATGCATTTATTTTAAGGGATCCTGGTAATTATAAAGATGTGATTGATATATTAGAACTAGAAAATGTTATTACTAAAGAAACACAGCAGGAGATTAATAAAACTGTCGATATTCGTAAACAATTTACATATGATTACACAGCCTTAGATATTAAGGTTATCATGCCAATGTTTGATGACGCATTACCTTATTACAAACAATTTATTACAGAAGTAACGATATTTTTACATCAAGAAAATGTACCAGTAACAGCTTTTGGTAAAGGAGAAAATCAATAATGAAACAGTATAAAGCGTATTTAATCGATTTAGATGGCACAATGTATATGGGAACAGATGAGATTGATGGAGCAAAACAATTCATCGATTATTTAAATGTAAAAGGCATTCCTCATTTATACGTAACTAATAATTCAACAAAAACACCTGAGCAAGTAACTGAAAAATTACGTGAAATGCACATTGATGCTAAACCAGAAGAGGTTGTAACGTCAGCGTTAGCCACTGCTGATTATATTTCAGAACAATCACCAGGAGCATCAGTATATATGTTAGGTGGGAGTGGTTTAAATACTGCGTTAACCGAAGCGGGACTTGTCATTAAAAATGACGAGCATGTTGATTATGTAGTTATTGGACTTGACGAACAAGTTACATATGAAAAGCTTGCGATTGCAACGTTAGGTGTAAGAAATGGTGCAACATTTATTTCTACAAATCCTGATGTATCAATTCCTAAAGAGCGTGGTTTATTACCTGGTAATGGTGCTATTACAAGTGTTGTAAGTGTATCGACAGGTGTATCGCCACAATTTATTGGTAAACCAGAACCGATTATTATGGTTAAAGCATTAGAAATTTTAGGATTAGATAAATCCGAAGTTGCTATGGTAGGCGATTTGTACGATACCGATATTATGTCTGGTATTAACGTAGGTATGGATACGATTCATGTACAAACAGGTGTATCTACGTTAGAAGATGTGCAAAATAAAAATGTGCCACCAACGTATTCTTTTAAAGATTTAAATGAAGCAATAGCTGAATTAGAAAAATAGATATAGTCATTTTATAAAGTAGGTGAATTGATTTGGTAAAAATAGTTGTTTCGAGGAAAATTCCAGATAAATTTTATCAACAATTAAGTAAACTTGGTGACGTTGTTATGTGGCAAAAATCATTAGTGCCTATGCCTAAAGATCAATTTGTGACAGCACTTCGTGACGCAGATGCTTGTTTTATTACATTAAGTGAACAGATCGATGCAGAAATTTTAGCACAATCACCAAATTTAAAAGTAATTGCGAATATGGCTGTAGGATATGACAACATCGATGTTGAAAGTGCAACAGCGAATAACGTGGTTGTCACGAATACACCAAATGTACTTACTGAAACAACTGCAGAATTAGGATTTACATTAATGCTTGCTATAGCACGCCGTATTGTAGAAGCTGAAAAATATGTAGAAGCAGATGCATGGCAAAGCTGGGGTCCTTATTTATTGTCAGGTAAAGATGTCTTCAATTCAACTATTGGAATATATGGTATGGGAGATATTGGTAAAGCTTTTGCAAGAAGGTTGCAAGGGTTTAATACTAATATTCTTTATCATAATCGATCAAGACATAAAGATGCAGAGGCGGACTTTAATGCAACATATGTTTCTTTTGAAACGTTGTTAGCAGAAAGTGATTTTATCATCTGTACAGCGCCACTTACAAAAGAAACACATCATAAATTTAATGCTGAAGCATTTGAACAAATGAAAAATGATGCAATTTTTATTAATATCGGTAGAGGGCAAATTGTAGATGAAACAGCATTAATCGATGCACTAGACAATAAAGAAATTTTAGCATGTGGTTTAGATGTATTAGCAAATGAACCGATTGATCATACACATCCATTAATGGGACGTGATAATGTTCTGATTACACCACACATTGGTAGCGCATCAGTAACAACACGGGACAATATGATTCAATTATGTATTAATAATATAGAAGCGGTTATGACAAATCAGGTACCACATACTCCAGTAAATTGAAAATAAGTATGGTTTTTAATCATTGGTAAAACAAGCAAAGCAATTGTTAAATATGTTATGCTTGACTTGCGAATGTATATATTTGCGCTGATGATAATTCAATAACATTATAAACTCGTCATATTAATGTGATGAGTTTATTTGATTTTGACGTATATAACAAAATTGTTATATAGACTGTAATTGTTTATTGTTTAAATAACCTTTAAAATGAATGATGTTCTCAACAAAGTGTATCATTTACAATAATTGAGTGATGACAACCAATTACTATGTTGAATCTATAAAATTAAAATTGAATTTCATTATGAATATCGATATAATGAATTGTAAAAAACAAATTTTAAAACGTATTTTATATTGAACGGTCTTTATAAAGGCGTTTTTACTAAGAACTTTAAGAGGTGCAATATGAAATCTAAAAGTAAACAGCCACCTAATAAATATGTTGAAGCATTCAAACCATATTTATTAACACTATTGTATTTGGCAATATTTATTACTTTATATTTAATTTATGGCAGTGGCGACACACACAATAACTTCATTTATAATGAGTTCTAATGAGGGAGACTTAATATGACAGATATTATTAACAAGCTGCAAGCGTTTGCGGATGCAAATCCACAAAGCATTGCTGTTAGACACACAACTGATGAATTAACTTATCAACAGTTAATGGATGAGTCTAGTAAATTAGCACATCGATTACAAGGTAGTAAGAAACCGATGATTTTATTCGGTCACATGTCACCATATATGATTGTTGGGATGATTGGTGCCATTAAAGCAGGATGTGGATATGTACCTGTAGACACTTCAATTCCTGAAGACCGTATTAAAATGATTATTAACAAGGTTCAACCAGAGTTTGTATTTAATACGACTGATGAATCATTTGAAAGTTTAGAAGGCGAAGTATTTACAATTGAAGATATTAAAACATCTCAAGACCCAGTAATTTTTGATAGTCAGATTAAAGATAACGACACAGTATACACAATCTTTACATCTGGTTCTACTGGGGAACCTAAAGGTGTTCAAATTGAATATGCAAGTTTAGTTCAATTTACTGAGTGGATGTTAGAACTTAATAAATCAGGAAATAAACAACAATGGCTTAACCAAGCGCCATTTTCATTTGATTTATCTGTAATGGCTATTTATCCATGTTTAGCATCAGGCGGTACATTAAATCTTGTAGATAAAAACATGATTAATAAACCTAAATTATTAAATGAAATGCTAACAGCAACACCGATTAACATTTGGGTATCAACACCATCATTTATGGAAATGTGTTTATTATTACCAACGCTTAATGAAGAACAATATGGTAGTCTTAACGAATTCTTCTTCTGTGGTGAAATTCTACCTCACAGAGCAGCAAAAGCGTTAGTGAGCCGTTTCCCAAGTGCGACGATTTACAACACATATGGTCCAACTGAAGCTACGGTAGCAGTTACAAGTATTCAAATTACACAAGAAATCTTAGATCAATATCCGACATTACCTGTTGGCGTTGAAAGACTAGGCGCAAGATTATCTACTACAGATGACGGTGAACTTGTTATTGAAGGTCAAAGTGTAAGTTTAGGATACTTAAAAAATGACCAAAAAACAGCTGAAGTATTTAATTTCGATGACGGTATTCGTACATATCACACTGGTGATAAAGCGAAGTTTGAAAATGGTCAATGGTTCATTCAAGGTCGTATTGATTTCCAAATCAAATTGAATGGCTACAGAATGGAATTAGAAGAAATTGAAACACAATTACGCCAGTCTGAGTTCGTAAAAGAAGCGATTGTTGTACCTGTATATAAAAATGATAAAGTTATTCATTTAATTGGTGCAATTGTGCCAACGACTGAAGTTACGGACAATGCAGAAATGACTAAAAATATTAAAAATGACTTGAAATCACGCTTACCAGAGTATATGATTCCTAGAAAGTTTGAATGGATGGAACAATTGCCATTGACTTCAAATGGTAAAATTGACAGAAAGAAAATTGCAGAGGTAATTAACGGATGATTCCATATGGTGATTTTACATTCTTCTTAATTGCTTTAATTACATTATTACCAGTCATTATACTTGGATTTTTAGGTAAGCGAAGTTACATTTATAATGGCGTAGTTACAGCATTTATGATTGTGTTAATCTTTTCTTCTGATAAACATAATCTGTTTGACCAAAAGTATTTAAGTGTTCAATTAATTAGTTTTATTATTTACGTCGTATGGCAAGTTTTATTGATAATGTTTTATTATCATTCAAAACCAAAAAATAATTCATTTTCAAAATTTGTAACTGTAATGGTTTTATCAATATTGCCATTAGCACTTGTGAAAGTGTTACAAAGTACATGGTTAGGTGGACATCAGATTCACTTCCATGAAAGTAAATTAATTGAATTTGTTGGTTTCTTAGGAATTTCTTATGTTACATTCAAAAGTGTGCAGTTAATTATGGAAATTCGTGATGGTTCTATCAAAGAAATTAAAGTATGGAAATTAATTCAATTTATTTCATTCTTCCCAACGATTTCATCTGGACCAATCGATCGTTACAAACGTTTCGTTAAAGACGATAAAAAAGTACCAACAGGCAATGAATATCGTGAATTAGTATTAAAAGCAATTCACATGATTATGCTTGGTTTCTTGTATAAATATATTGTTGCTTACTTTATTAACACATATGCAATCATGCCGTTACAATTAGACTTACATGGCTTTGTCAATTTGTGGTTATATATGTACGCATACAGCTTATATTTATTCTTTGACTTTGCAGGTTATAGTTTATTTGCGATAGCATTTAGTTATTTATTCGGTATTAAAACACCACCAAACTTCGATAAACCTTTCAAAGCGAAAAATATTAAAGATTTCTGGAATAGATGGCATATGACATTATCATTCTGGTTCAGAGATTGTATTTACATGAGATCTTTATTCTACATGTCTCGTAAAAAATTATTGAAGAGTCAATTTGCAATGTCTAACGTGGCATTCTTAATCAACTTCTTCATAATGGGAATTTGGCATGGTATCGAAGTGTATTACATTGTTTATGGTTTATACCATGCAGCATTGTTTATAGGTTATGGCTATTATGAACGTTGGCGTAAGAAACATCCGCCACGTTGGCAAAATGGTTTCACAACAGCACTTAGCATTGTGATTACATTCCACTTTGTAACATTTGGCTTTTTAATCTTCTCAGGTAAACTTATATAATAAAGGAGAATTTAATTATGGAATTTAGAGAACAAGTATTAAATTTATTAGCAGAAGTAGCAGAAAATGATATTGTAAAAGAAAATCCAGACGTAGAAATTTTTGAAGAAGGTATTATTGATTCTTTCCAAACAGTTGGATTATTATTAGAGATTCAAAATAAACTTGATATCGAAGTATCTATTATGGACTTTGATAGAGATGAGTGGGCAACACCAAATAAAATCGTTGAAGCATTAGAAGAGTTACGATGAAATTAAAACCTTTTTTACCCATTTTAATTAGTGGAGCGGTATTCATTGTCTTTCTATTATTACCTGCTAGTTGGTTTACAGGATTAGTAAATGAAAAGACTGTAGAAGATAATAGAACTTCATTGACAGATCAAGTACTAAAAGGCACACTCATTCAAGATAAGTTATACGAATCAAACAAGTATTATCCTATATACGGCTCTAGTGAATTAGGTAAAGATGACCCATTTAATCCTGCAATTGCATTAAATAAGCATAACGCCAACAAAAAAGCATTCTTATTAGGTGCTGGTGGTTCTACAGACTTAATTAACGCAGTTGAACTTGCATCACAGTATGATAAATTAAAAGGTAAGAAATTAACATTTATTATTTCACCACAATGGTTTACAAACCATGGTTTAACGAATCAAAACTTTGATGCTCGTATGTCTCAAACTCAAATTAATCAAATGTTCCAGCAGAAAAACATGTCTACTGAATTAAAACGTCGTTATGCACAACGTTTATTACAGTTTCCACATGTACACAATAAAGAATACTTGAAATCTTATGCTAAAAACCCTAAAGAAACTAAAGATAGTTATATTTCTGGTTTTAAAGAGAATCAATTGATTAAAATAGAAGCGATTAAATCATTGTTTGCAATGGATAAATCTCCATTAGAACATGTTAAACCTGCTACAAAACCAGACGCTTCTTGGGATGAGATGAAACAAAAAGCAGTTGAAATTGGTAAAGCTGATACTACATCGAATAAATTTGGTATTAGAGATCAATACTGGAAATTAATTCAAGAAAGTAAGCGTAAAGTTAGACGTGACTACGAATTCAATGTTAATTCTCCAGAATTCCAAGATTTAGAATTACTTGTAAAAACAATGCGTGCTGCTGGTGCAGATGTTCAATATGTAAGTATTCCATCAAACGGTGTATGGTATGACCACATTGGTATCGATAAAGAACGTCGTCAAGCAGTTTATAAAAAAATCCATTCTACTGTTGTAGATAATGGTGGTAAAATTTACGATATGACTGATAAAGATTATGAAAAATATGTTATCAGTGATGCCGTACACATCGGTTGGAAAGGTTGGGTTTATATGGATGAGCAAATTGCGAAACATATGAAAGGTGAACCACAACCTGAAGTAGATAAACCTAAAAATTAAAATACAAATAGCACATAACTCAACGATTTTGATTGAGCGTATGTGCTATTTTTATATTTTAAATTTCATAGAATAGAATAGTAATATGTGCTTGGATATGTGGCAATAATAAAATAATTAATCAGATAAATAGTATAAAATAACTTTCCCATCAGTCCAATTTGACAGCGAAAAAAGACAGGTAATAACTGATTATAAATAATTCAGTATTCCTGTCTTTGTTGTTATTCATAATATGTTCTGTTAACTTAATATCTTTATATTAGAATACTTGTTCTACTTCTATTACACCAGGCACTTCTTCGTGTAATGCACGCTCAATACCAGCTTTAAGAGTGATTGTAGAACTTGGGCATGTACCACATGCACCATGTAATTGTAATTTAACAATACCGTCTTCAACGTCAATCAATGAGCAGTCGCCACCATCACGTAATAAAAATGGACGAAGACGTTCAATAACTTCTGCTACTTGATCAAACATCGTTGTATCTTCAGTAGGCATCAGGCAAGTCTCCTTTCGAGAGATGAATTTGATAATCTTTATTAGTATATTATAATAGATAGTGTAATAAAAATCTATCAAACCAATGGGGGATAAATATATGGAGCACGTGAGTGTGGTAGTATATGGGGCAGATGTTATATGTGCAAGTTGCGTTAATGCGCCAACATCGAAAGATATTTATGACTGGCTACAGCCGCTATTAAAAAGAAAATACCCAAATATATCATTTAAATATACGTATATAGATATTACAAAAGATAATGACAACTTAACAGATCATGATTTACAATTTATTGAAAGAATAGAACAAGATGAACTATTTTATCCATTAATTACAATGAACGATGAATATGTAGCAGATGGTTATATACAAACAAAGCAAATCACTCGATTTATAGACCAAAAGCTTGTGAATGAATAATATACACATAACTAAAAGCAATGTCAGTAATAGTGTGAACTGACATTGCTTTTTAATTTTAACCATTATGATATTTATATAACCAAAGTACGCCGGATTTTAAAATAGAAGCGAGTCGTCCTGTTACAGTGCGGTCCATGATATATGCAAAACCTTGTTTATCTCCTAATGACCCAACGATACCTTGTACCTTTAGTTCCGGCATTTTGTCAGGTAATGGTTCATTTAGCCATTGCTTTTTAAGCACATCGGCAATTTGATCACCTTGAACTTCGGCTAACTGAGCACTTGGCGCATGTGGTAAATCAGCACAATCACCAACTACATAGACGTTACGATATGTTGGTACTTGATGATACTGGTTAACTATCACGCGTCCATTACTATTTATATCAATCGGCAAGTTACGAACAACTTCAACAGGTTGAATTCCTGCTGTCCATACAACTAAATCAATATCTTTAGGTTCATCACAGTTATATATTTTACCAGGTTCAACTTTATTAATATTTGAATTTGGAACAACGGTAACATTATTTTTGGCGAACCATTTCGCAACATACTTACTTAATTTTTCTGGAAAATTTCTTAAAATTCGCGGCCCACGGTCATAAAGATATATTTCCAAGTCTGATCTACTTTCTCTTAATTCGCTGGCAAGTTCTATGCCACTTAATCCAGCACCAACGATACCAACTTTAGCACCTTCTGGTAGTTCACTAATACTATGGAAAGTATCCCGAGCCTTTGAGAGTGTTTGAATACTATGTGTATATTCTTCGGCTCCTGGAACGTTATGATACTTATCTTCACATCCTAAACCAATGATTAGCTCATCATAATCAATTTTAGAATTACCGACTGAGACAATTTGAGCATCTAAATCTATGTCGTTAATTTCACCATAAACTGTATTCACTTGTGGATGATTAGGGAATTTCATGCGAACATCTTTATCTGATTTCGTGCCCGCAGCTAAAGCATAGAATTCTGGTTTCAATCCATGAAATGGCATACGATCAACTAATGTGACTGTATAATCTTGTGGTAAAGAAGTAGTTAAAATGCGTGACATGATACGCATATTACCATATCCGCCGCCTAACAAAACTAAGTTTTTCATAATGAAGTACCCCTTTTATATGTTAATATTTACTTTAATTTTGAAAAGATCAAAGTGCATAGATATATTTGTTAATGAACAGTTATAAAATGCAAGTGTCTTTGATTCATCAATAACCCCTAAAAAAGTAAATATGTATTTATATGCTTATTATATATTTTTTTGAAAATGACTACAAATAAATATTTGTACTAACTAAGGCACTATTACATAACTGGGATAAGAAACATCAGTTGTTGGTAATTGAGCACATCATGTTAAAATACCAGTTTTAAAATGCTATAATATTGTAACAAATGAAATAAGAAGGTGAAGTATGAATCCGATCGTAGAATTTTGTCTCTCTAACATGGCAAAAGGTGGAGATTATGTTTTTAATCAACTGGAAAATGACCCAGATGTCGATGTGTTAGAGTATGGTTGCCTGACACATTGTGGTATATGTTCAGCCGGGTTGTATGCTTTAGTAAATGGTGATATTGTTGAAGGTGATTCGCCGGAAGAATTATTACAAAATATATATGCACATATAAAAGAAACATGGATTTTTTAAGGAGGAGTTATCATGCCAACAGTTATATTAACAGAAGCAGCTGCCTACGAAGTAAAAGATATGCTTAAAGCAAATGAAATGCCAGATGGCTATTTAAAAATTAAAGTGAATGGTGGCGGGTGCACTGGTTTAACATACGGTATGGGTGCAGAAGAAGCGCCTGGTGAAAATGATGAAGTCTTAGAATACTTTGGATTAAAAGTATTAGTAGACAAAGAAGATGCACCCGTATTAAATGGTACGACTATTGATTTTAAGCAATCATTAATGGGTGGCGGTTTCCAAATCGACAATCCTAATGCAATTGCTTCATGTGGCTGTGGTAGTTCATTTAGAACTGCAAAAGTTGCAGGTAATCCTGAAAATTGCTAATAAAATAACTTTTTAATGGTTAACCCAATTTTTGGGATACAAATTGATATCAATTATGATTAGGGACATATTTGATTATGTCCTATTTTTACGTAAAGATATTTTGTTTTATTAAAAAGCTTATTGAAAATTAAGAATCTGACTATAAATAGTAATTTAAATGATCGTGATAACGGATACATTTTTAATCGAAATCAGGCTACGAAAAAATTAATTAATTTTTTCACAATCTGACTGAATCTTGCTTGAAAATATAACATAAAAGCTATAGAATTAGTATTGGATTAAAAATGTCTTTTTTGTGAACATCACAGGTTTTTACATAATTTAAAAGACTTAAATAACAAAATGATGATAAACTAGTATACATTGTGGTAAAAGTAGTAATGACCAGTTGTTACTAGTAATTATCAGCATTTGGTTAAAAAAATATGAAAGCTTAGGTGAAATTAAATGGCTCAAGATCGTAAAAAAGTACTTGTACTTGGTGCTGGTTATGCAGGTTTACAAACTGTAACTAAATTGCAAAAAGCGATATCAACAGAAGAAGCAGAAATTACGCTTATTAATAAAAATGAATATCACTATGAAGCAACATGGTTACATGAAGCATCAGCAGGTACACTAAACTATGAAGATGTATTATATCCTGTGGAAAGTGTCTTGAAGAAAGACAAAGTGAACTTTGTTCAAGCAGAAGTAACAAAAATTGACCGTGATGCTAAAAAGGTAGAAACAAATCAAGGTATTTATGACTTTGATATTTTAGTAGTAGCATTAGGTTTCGTTAGTGAAACATTCGGCATCGAAGGTATGAAAGATCATGCTTTCCAAATTGAAAATGTTATCACAGCACGTGAATTATCACGTCATATCGAAGACAAATTTGCTAACTATGCAGCATCAAAAGAAAAAGATGATAACGATTTATCTATCTTAGTTGGTGGTGCTGGATTCACTGGTGTTGAATTCTTAGGTGAATTAACAGACAGAATTCCTGAATTATGTAGCAAATATGGTGTGGATCAAAATAAAGTTAAAATCACTTGTGTTGAAGCAGCACCTAAAATGTTACCAATGTTCTCAGAAGAATTAGTTAACCACGCAGTTAGCTACTTAGAAGACCGCGGTGTTGAATTTAAAATTGCTACACCAATCGTTGCTTGTAACGAAAAAGGTTTTGTAGTTGAAGTAGATGGTGAAAAACAACAATTAAATGCAGGTACTTCAGTATGGGCAGCTGGTGTACGTGGTAGTAAATTAATGGAAGAATCATTTGAAGGCGTTAAACGTGGACGTATCGTTACAAAGCAAGATTTAACAATCAATGGTTACGACAACATTTTTGTTATTGGTGACTGTTCAGCGTTTATCCCAGCTGGAGAAGAACGTCCATTACCAACTACAGCACAAATTGCAATGCAACAAGGTGAAAGTGTTGCTAAAAACATTAAACGCATCTTAAACGGTGAATCAACTGAAGAATTCGAATATGTTGATCGTGGAACTGTTTGTTCTTTAGGTTCACATGACGGTGTAGGTATGGTATTTGGTAAACCTATCGCTGGTAAAAAAGCAGCATTCATGAAAAAAGTGATTGATACACGTGCGGTATTCAAAATCGGTGGTATCGGTTTAGCATTCAAAAAAGGTAAATTCTAGGCTTTAAATAAAGTTTCAGCTAAACACATAAAATTAAATTATTCATTTATAAAGTCCTTCAGTGTCACTGAAGGGCTTTATTGTTGTACAATTTGAAGTGAGTAACATATCAAATCTAAGGAGGTACATTATGAATTTTAAATTAAATAACACACTAAGCAACGAAATAAATACATTGATTATTGGTATACCAGAACATTTAAATCAGTTAGAGCGCATTAGTTTTAATCATATCGATATTACAGAATCACTTGAAAGACTAAAACATCAACATATTATTGGTAGTAAAGTTGGGAAGATTTATACAACTGCATTTGATGTACAAGATCAAACCTATCGTTTAATTACAGTTGGTTTAGGAAACTTAAAAGCACGTAGTTATCAAGATATGTTGAAAATATGGGGACATCTTTTCCAATACATAAAGTCAGAACATATTGAAGATACTTATTTACTTATGGATTCATTTATTTCAAAATATGATCAGTTATCAGATGTATTAATGGCATGCGGTATTCAAAGTGAGCGTGCAACATATGAATTCGATCATTATAAATCAAGTAAGAAGGCACCGTTTAAGACGAATTTAAACCTTATTAGTGAATCATTAATTGAATTAGATTTCATTCATGAGGGTATCAGTATTGGCCAATCCATTAATTTGGCAAGAGACTTTAGTAATATGCCACCGAATGTATTAACACCACAAACATTTGCAGAAGATATTGTTAATCATTTTAAAAATACAAAGGTCAAAGTAGATGTTAAAGATTATGACACTTTAGTTTCTGAAGGATTCGGACTTTTACAAGCAGTAGGTAAAGGTAGTAAGCATAAACCGAGATTAGTAACCATCACATATAATGGCAAAGACAAAGATGTAGCACCAATTGCCTTAGTTGGTAAAGGTATAACGTATGATTCTGGTGGTTATAGTATTAAAACGAAGAATGGCATGGCTACAATGAAGTTTGACATGTGTGGCGCTGCGAATGTCGTTGGTATCATTGAAGCGGCTAGTCGTTTACAACTGCCTGTAAATATTGTCGGAGTGCTTGCTTGTGCTGAAAATATGATAAATGAAGCATCAATGAAGCCAGATGATGTATTTACAGCATTAAGTGGTGAAACTGTAGAAGTAATGAATACAGACGCTGAAGGTAGATTAGTCCTTGCAGATGCTGTGTATTATGCAAATCAATATCAGCCTAGTGTGATTATGGACTTTGCTACATTAACGGGTGCAGCCATCGTTGCACTAGGCGATGATAAAGCTGCTGCATTTGAATCGAATAGTAAAGTGATATTAAACGATATATTACAAATAAGTTCTAAAGTCGATGAAATGGTATTTGAATTACCGATTACTGCAACCGAACGTGCAAGTATTAATCACAGTGATATCGCTGATTTAGTTAACCATACGAATGGACAAGGTAAAGCGCTATTTGCGGCAAGTTTTGTAACACATTTTAGTGGTCAAACACCTCACATTCATTTCGATATTGCAGGTCCAGCAACGACTAATAAAGCTTCATATAATGGTCCAAAAGGGCCAACAGGATTTATGATTCCGACGATAGTACAATGGTTAAAACAACAATAATTTAATTATTTGCCTGATACAACTTGTGTCTTG
>NZ_JACYHC010000728.1:0-1660 GCF_017152085.1 Staphylococcus sp. EG-SA-2 | reverse complement strand
TTTCAAATGATTTATTTCTATTATCTTCGAACCATTGCTCAATTACATGTTTCACTGAAGCAATTGTTTCATGATCATACCAATCTGTTTGAAAAGCGTTACATTCCCCGAAATATGCATTTCCTTTATCATCAATCAATTCGATAAACAAACAATCACGATGTGTTAAAGTGACTTTCGGTGTTACAATTTGTGACTTAAATGGCTCACTATATTTATAAAAATGCAAAGCTGTCAACTTCATCAAATCATCCTCTATACAACTTATTTCTTTGTAATTTACCTGTTGATGTATAAGGTAAAGTATCAACCTTTTCAAAGTGTTTCGGTACTTTATATTTCGCTAAATGTTGTGATAAATATGCAATCAATTGTGCCTTTGAAATGTCACTTTCACTGACAAAATATAATTTAGGCACTTGTCCCCAAGTATCATCAGGATGCCCTACACATACTGCGTCACTGATACCTGGAAATTGCTTCGCTACCGTTTCAATTTGATATGGATAAATATTTTCACCGCCACTAATAATTAAATCTTTACGTCGGTCATAAATCATAACATAACCTTCATGATCTATTTCAGCAATGTCACCTGTATTAAAATAACCATTTTCAAACGTACCCGTTAAATCTGTTGGATACAAATATCCATTCATCACATTGGCACCTTTAATCATTAATTCTCCATGACCTTCTTTATTAGGATTTTTAATTTTAACGTCTACATTGGCACTTGGCATCCCTACAGTGTCAGGACGTGCATGCAACATTTCCGGTGTTGCTGTTAAAAATTGTGAACATGTCTCAGTCATACCAAATGAATTATAAATTGGCAGGTTATATTGTAATGCCGTCTCTATCAAAGTGGCAGATAATTTAGCACCGCCGAGTAATATTTTTTGCAAATTATAAGGTTCATGTAAACCTTGTTGCATAAGCCAATTTAAAGTTTGTGGCACAAGCGAAATGTGCGTGATGCGTTCATTTTTAATTATCGTTAAAATTTGTTCGGCATTGAATTTATCAACAATGCGCACAGTAAACCCTTCAATAACAGCTCTTAAAAGTACACTGAGACCCGAAATATGATAAATCGGCAAGACAGATAGCCAATTAGTATCACGATCAAATCCCAAGCTCTCTTTACATCCGATTGCACTGGCATAATGATTACGAAACGTTTGCGGCACCGCTTTTTGAGGGCCAGTTGTCCCTGATGTAAACATAATCGATGCAATGTCATCTAAATTAAATGAAGTATTTAATATGTTGGACGGCGACTCTTTCGGCACCACAGTTTCATTCGATGTATCATATTGGATATCCATTGTGTTGTCCAACAAACCGTTCATTGTAATATCCGTTCCAGCGAATTCAATATCATCCAGCGATACAATTTGAAACCCTCGCAATTCCAGTGGCAAGGTACAAAAAATCAATTGTACATCGATTGACCTCACCTGATTCTTCATCTCATTAGGTGTCAACCTTGTATTAATCATCGCAATTTCAATATTTGCCAACCAACAAGCATGTATTAAAATGATCGATTGAATCGAATTATCTATGTATAGCCCGACACGAGATTGTTGATAAGCCTTGAGTCTTTTAGCCAATAGACTCGCTTCACAGTATAAATTTTGATAAGTATAAGATT
>NZ_JACYHC010000727.1:0-1682 GCF_017152085.1 Staphylococcus sp. EG-SA-2 | reverse complement strand
GCAATACCTTCGCCGATACCAGTTGTACTTTGTGATTCTCGATTGTGAATCGCTTCCTTAAATGACGCGACATCACTTAATTTACCTGCTTTGTCTAATTGATTTACTAACTCATCAATAACACCATTTTTGTCATTTGCCATTAAATCCATTGCTATCGTATCTTTTGTTAATAACTCTGTTACTCTCATTATTTTCACTCCCCATCAAGTACGCTAATCGTAACTTGTGATTTTATTTTTTCTATAGCGTCCCGTGTTGCTAAGTCCTCATCAAATGCCGTGGCAGTACCGCATGCGACTGCTTGTTGGAATGCTTTTTCAATCGTTAAACCTGAAGCAATTCCAGCCACCATGCCTGCAACTGTACTATCACCAGAGCCAACTGTATTAACCACTTTCCCTTGTGGATTAACTGCTTTAATACTGATTTCTTTATCAATATAAATAGCACCATCACCGCCAAGCGAGACAATAACAGATTGCGCACCTTTATCAACTAACAAACGACCATATTTAATAACATCTGTGTCTGAGTTCACTGTTGTATTAAACATCACTTCTAATTCATCTTTATTAGGTTTAATAAATAGTGGATGAAATGGTAAAACGCTTTCAGCCAATTCTTTTTCAGCGTCGACTACTAATTTAGCACCTGTCTGTGCTGTAATTTGTGCAATTTGCGCATACGCATCGCTTGGAATACTACTTGGTACACTTCCAGCAACAATAACTATATCTTCGCTTGTTGTATTTTTAATTTGTTGTAACAGTTGTTCAAATTGTGTTGACGTTATATGAGGACCCGGTGCATTGATTTCTGTTTCTTGTCCTGTTTTTAATTTCACATTAATACGTGTATCTTCATCAACTTCAATAAAATTCGATTGAATTGCACTGTTATTTAATGTATCTATAATGAATTTCCCAGGAAATCCACCTGCAAATCCCAAGGCAGTTGACTCAACATCTAATGTCTTTAAGACGCGCGAGACATTAATACCTTTCCCCCCAGCGAATTTATATGTTGCTGTTGCTCTGTTCAAACCATCAATTTTAAAATCATTCGTAAAAATGACATAGTCAATTGAAGGATTGAAAGTCACTGTATAAATCATAAAGTCCCTCCTATAAAGTGATACTTTTGTTGGTATTCTTTTAACGATTCTTGATTTAATGCTTTTTCAGATGTGATGATTGTCGTACTTTCTAGCAAAGGTACACGAGCAAAATATACTTTATTAAACTTAGAATGATCTATAAGTACAAATGATTGATTGGCTAATGACATTGCTGTTTGTTTAACTAATGCCTCTTGCTCATCGGGAGTAGTTAATCCAAGTTCAATATCTAATCCATTCATCCCGATAAAAGCTTTATCGAAACAATATCGTCTTAATATCTCCATAGCACTAGAACCAATCGTAGCAAGTGTATTTTCTTTAACTTGACCACCTAGCATAATTGTTTTAATACCTTTTTTAAGTAAAGCTTCTACATGTGTTAAACCATTGGTTACCACAATGATATCTTTCGCTTGAATATATTTAATTAGCTCCAATGTAGATGAACCAGCATCGATAAATAAGCATTCATTATCGTTGATTTGATTAGCTGCTATTTTAGCAATCATTTTCTTTTCATCAAGATTCGTTGCTAATTTTTCAGTTAAATTCGCCTCAA
>NZ_JACYHC010000726.1:0-1690 GCF_017152085.1 Staphylococcus sp. EG-SA-2 | reverse complement strand
AAACATTCAAAACTGAATACAATATGTCACGTTATTCCGCATCTTCTGAAGAAGATGTTCCGAATATATCCTTAGAAAGGAGGTGATCCAGCCGCACCTTCCGATACGGCTACCTTGTTACGACTTCACCCCAATCATTTGTCCCACCTTCGACGGCTAGCTCCTAAAAGGTTACTCCACCGGCTTCGGGTGTTACAAACTCTCGTGGTGTGACGGGCGGTGTGTACAAGACCCGGGAACGTATTCACCGTAGCATGCTGATCTACGATTACTAGCGATTCCAGCTTCATGTAGTCGAGTTGCAGACTACAATCCGAACTGAGAACAACTTTATGGGATTTGCTTGACCTCGCGGTTTCGCTGCCCTTTGTATTGTCCATTGTAGCACGTGTGTAGCCCAAATCATAAGGGGCATGATGATTTGACGTCATCCCCACCTTCCTCCGGTTTGTCACCGGCAGTCAACTTAGAGTGCCCAACTTAATGATGGCAACTAAGCTTAAGGGTTGCGCTCGTTGCGGGACTTAACCCAACATCTCACGACACGAGCTGACGACAACCATGCACCACCTGTCACTTTGTCCCCCGAAGGGGAAGGCTCTATCTCTAGAGTTGTCAAAGGATGTCAAGATTTGGTAAGGTTCTTCGCGTTGCTTCGAATTAAACCACATGCTCCACCGCTTGTGCGGGTCCCCGTCAATTCCTTTGAGTTTCAACCTTGCGGTCGTACTCCCCAGGCGGAGTGCTTAATGCGTTAGCTGCAGCACTAAGGGGCGGAAACCCCCTAACACTTAGCACTCATCGTTTACGGCGTGGACTACCAGGGTATCTAATCCTGTTTGATCCCCACGCTTTCGCACATCAGCGTCAGTTACAGACCAGAAAGTCGCCTTCGCCACTGGTGTTCCTCCATATCTCTGCGCATTTCACCGCTACACATGGAATTCCACTTTCCTCTTCTGCACTCAAGTTTTCCAGTTTCCAATGACCCTCCACGGTTGAGCCGTGGGCTTTCACATCAGACTTAAAAAACCGCCTACGCGCGCTTTACGCCCAATAATTCCGGATAACGCTTGCCACCTACGTATTACCGCGGCTGCTGGCACGTAGTTAGCCGTGGCTTTCTGATTAGGTACCGTCAAGATGTGCACAGTTACTTACACATATGTTCTTCCCTAATAACAGAGTTTTACGATCCGAAGACCTTCATCACTCACGCGGCGTTGCTCCGTCAGGCTTTCGCCCATTGCGGAAGATTCCCTACTGCTGCCTCCCGTAGGAGTCTGGACCGTGTCTCAGTTCCAGTGTGGCCGATCACCCTCTCAGGTCGGCTATGCATCGTTGCCTTGGTAAGCCGTTACCTTACCAACTAGCTAATGCAGCGCGGATCCATCTATAAGTGACAGCAAGACCGTCTTTCACTTTTGAACCATGCGGTTCAAAATATTATCCGGTATTAGCTCCGGTTTCCCGAAGTTATCCCAGTCTTATAGGTAGGTTATCCACGTGTTACTCACCCGTCCGCCGCTAACATCAGAGAAGCAAGCTTCTCGTCCGTTCGCTCGACTTGCATGTATTAGGCACGCCGCCAGCGTTCATCCTGAGCCAGGATCAAACTCTCCATAAAAATTATGATGTTTGATTAGCTCATAAATACTAAATAATGTTTGTAACTTATAGTTACGTTTTT
>NZ_JACYHC010000725.1:0-1709 GCF_017152085.1 Staphylococcus sp. EG-SA-2 | reverse complement strand
TCATTATAATTCAAAATATGATTTGATTTCAGCTTTATCTAAATTGTTGCTTAACGCAACTAATAATTTTAATCTTGCTTTTGGACCATTCAAACCGTTAGAAAAAATAAAACCTTGTTGTGCGAGTTGGTAACCACCACCATCGTATGCGTAAGTTGGACTCACAATACCATTAAAGGAACGTGAAACTAGCACAATAGGTATATTTAAAGATACTAATTGTTGAATGCCTTCTAATGCGCTTGGAGGTATGTTGCCTTGTCCTAACGCTTCAATAACCATACCATCGATACCTTCACGACTATAAAAACTAAAAATGTCACCTGGCATACCCATATATGCTTTTACTAATGGTACATTTAGTTTGTCATTGACATTTTCCAATGCTTGTTGGCGATATGGCATATGATGGAATTGCACACGATCCTTTGTCAATACACCTAGCGGACCATGATTTGGACTTTGAAATGTGTTTGTATTAGACGTATGTGTTTTGGTAACATTACGCGCCGTATGAATTTCATCATTAAATACAACCATCACGCCTTTATGACGGGCCTTTTCATCAGAGGCAACGCGAATAGCGGAAATATAATTATATAATCCGTCAGAACCAATTTCATTAGACGAGCGCATTGCGCCAGTAATAACAACAGGTTGCTCGATACCTAATATTAAATCAAGTAAAAAGGCAGTTTCTTCTAACGTATCGGTACCATGCGTGATAACGAAACCATCATAATATTTATTTGTTACTGCTTCTAAAATAATATCCTTTAATTGTTTAACATGTTGGATTGTCATATGAGGTGATGGTACATTAAAAGGATTTAATTCATCTATTTGTGCATATTGATTTATGACATCTTGATGCATTGAAATAGGGTTGATATCATTTGTTACTACTTTATTAGATTGGTCTTGTGACATACTAATGGTGCCACCAGTATGAATAACAAGTAGATGTTTCATATATTTCCTCCTATATTTAATTTACCTAATTATGATAAAATATTATTCATAAAACGACAAGGAAGGGAAATGACGCATGAAAGCCATTAATATTGCATTAGATGGTCCAGCTGCTGCCGGAAAAAGTACAATTGCGAAACGTGTAGCCAGCGAACTATCAATGATTTATGTCGATACAGGAGCAATGTATCGTGCATTAACATACAAATATTTAAAATTAAACAAAACTGAGGACTTTGCAAAACTAGTTGACCAAACAACATTAGATTTAACTTATAAAGCAGATAAAGGTCAATGTGTCATTTTAGATAACGAAGATGTAACAGACTTTTTAAGAAATAATGATGTGACGCAACATGTTTCATACGTTGCATCTAAAGAGCCAGTACGTTCATTCGCCGTTAAAAAACAAAAAGAGTTAGCTGCAGAAAAAGGTATCGTAATGGATGGTCGCGATATCGGAACTGTAGTGCTACCAGATGCAGATTTAAAAGTATATATGATTGCATCAGTTGAAGAGCGAGCAGAAAGAAGATATAAAGATAATCAATTAAGAGGTATCGAATCAAATTTTGAAGATTTAAAACGTGATATTGAAGCTCGTGATCAATATGACATGAACCGTGAAATATCACCATTAAGAAAAGCAGATGATGCAGTGACATTAGATACGACAGGCAAGTCGATTGAAGAAGTTACTGACGAAATTTTAGCGATGGTGAGTCAAATTAAATAAT
>NZ_JACYHC010000724.1:0-1731 GCF_017152085.1 Staphylococcus sp. EG-SA-2 | reverse complement strand
GAAGAAGAGATGATTGACTTGGAAATGCGAAGGAATGTTGAAATTGAGACGGTGACAAAGGAGGAAAATAAATGGAAACAATAGGAAGCATTATTTATTTAAAAGAAGGTTCGCAAAAGTTAATGATTATTAATAGAGGACCAATTGTAGAAATTGAAAATCAAAAGTATATGTTTGACTATTCTGCATGTAAATATCCGATTGGTGTTGTGGAAGATGAAATTTATTATTTTAACGAAGAAAATATAGATTCAGTTATTTTTAAAGGTTATTCTGATCAAGATGAGGTTAGATTTCAAGAGTTGTTTGAAAATATGAAACAAAATTTGGATAGTGAAATACAACGTGGAGAAGTTACACCACAATAAAGAAATACTTTATCTTTATTGGGGAGACGACGAAATAAGTTTTGTAAAAATATGATTTATGTCTCACCGCCAAAATGTTATCTCCAAGTACTGAGGCTGGATGATACCATTAAATGTCATTCATAATCATTTGAACTAACCGTAGCATCCTTAAATTTAATAAAAAAGACACATACCAACTTCCGAAATGTAGATGAATTCTCTACAATAACGGAAGTTTTTCTTTTAATATTGAAATTTCTTAAGGATAGGTCTATACTTTATAAATCGTAATTATTACGATTTATAGTCAAAAACAATAACTTGAAATAGATCATTGAGGGAGTGTTAATATGCAACATCATAAAGTGGCTATTATCGGTGCCGGTGCTGCAGGTATAGGTATGGCCATTACCTTAAAAGATTTCGGTATAACAGATGTCATTATTTTAGAAAAAGGAACAGTAGGACATTCATTTAAACATTGGCCGAAATCGACCCGTACGATCACGCCATCATTTACGTCTAATGGATTTGGCATGCCTGATATGAATGCAATTTCCATGGATACTTCACCAGCATTTACATTTAATGAAGAACATATTTCCGGAGAAACATATGCTGAATATTTACAAGTGGTTGCCAACCATTACGAGCTGAATATCTTTGAAAATACAGTTGTCACAAATATATCTGCAGATGATGCATATTATACGATTGCAACGACAACAGAGACATATCACGCGGATTATATCTTTGTCGCAACAGGTGATTATAATTTCCCTAAAAAGCCATTTAAATATGGTATTCATTATAGTGAAATTGAAGACTTTGATAACTTTAATAAGGGGCAATATGTGGTTATCGGAGGTAATGAAAGTGGCTTTGATGCTGCATATCAACTTGCAAAAAATGGCTCTGACATCGCACTTTATACTAGCACAACCGGTTTAAATGATCCGGATGCTGATCCTAGTGTTAGATTGTCACCTTATACACGTCAGCGACTAGGTAATGTCATTAAGCAAGGTGCTCGCATCGAAATGAATGTACATTATACAGTTAAAGATATTGATTTTAACAATGGACAGTATCATATCAGTTTTGATAGCGGACAAAGTGTGCATACGCCTCATGAACCAATACTAGCAACTGGCTTTGATGCAACAAAAAATCCAATCGTTCAACAATTATTTGTGACAACAAATCAAGATATTAAATTAACAACACATGATGAATCGACACGTTATCCGAATATTTTTATGATTGGTGCAACAGTTGAAAATGATAATGCCAAATTATGCTATATCTATAAATTCAGAGCGCGATTTGCAGTACTTGCCCATCTTTTAACACAGCGGGAAGGCTTACCAGCTAAACAAGA
>NZ_JACYHC010000723.1:0-1735 GCF_017152085.1 Staphylococcus sp. EG-SA-2 | reverse complement strand
TTGATTTTGTTGCTGTGTGTCTTTGTTGTCAGAAGTCGCTACTGTTTTTTTATTATCTGTTTCTTTAGTCATAACAAACGCCTCCGTTATAAAACGCTATATTTAATGATATGTGATATTTAAGCCATTATTTTGAAAAATGGTGATAAATATATCTTCTTGAGTTATATCATAATTTTAATAAGACGATTCAGCAAGTTTTAAAGTGTTATTTGACTACGTTGGATTAGGCATCTAGTCCTATGATATCACTGACATTGTCAAAATGATGATCTTTTAAGTAACGTGCGATGCCTTTGTTCATTTTCTTAGTTAAACCTGGGCCTTCAATAACAAGTGATGAATAAATTTGAATAAGTGACGCACCGTGACGCATCATTTTGATTGCATCTTCAGTACTGAATACGCCGCCTGTACCTATAATTAAAAATTCACCATTTGTTTGCTGATAAGCATACTTAATCAATTTTAAATTACGTTCAAATAATGGACGACCACTCAAACCGCCTTCTTCGACTTTATTAGCAGAAGTTAAACCATCTCGTTGTCGCGTTGTGTTTGCTAAGATGATACCGTCAAATGTCTCAGTAATCGCTGGTAATAGTGCTTTTAAGCCATCGAAATCCATATCAGACGTTAGTTTTAAGTAAATTGGCACTGTTACATCGTGCTGTTTTTTAAATGTTGTCAAAGCTTGACATAACATTGAAAATTCATCTTTATCATGGAAATTTTGAAGGTTTTCAGTATTTGGAGAACTGATATTGACTGTGAAAAATGAAACGTCGTGTTTAAACGTATCAATGACTTTTATATAATCTTGATAACGCGCTTCATAAGGTGTCATTTTATTCACACCAACATTGATACCAACAGGTACTTGATAAGCATTTTTACGCAAATGACTGAGTGCTTTGTTCATACCAATATTATTGAAGCCCATTCGATTTATCAAGGCGTCATCTTCTAATAATCTAAACATGCGTGGTTGAGGGTTACCCGGTTGAGGTTTAGGTGTGATACCACCTAATTCTAAAGCACCGAATCCAAGGTGTTCCAATGCTTTTGGTACTTCGCAAGATTTGTCGAAACCAGCTGCTAAGCCAATTGGATTGTCGTACGTATTACCTTGTATCGTTTGTGATAACGTTGGATTCTTATAAGTAAATAGTTTATCGACGACTGGGAATAAAACCGGAAACTTTTGTAACGTTTTTAATGCATCGATAGTTAGTCCGTGTGCTTTTTCGGGTTCGATTTTGAATAAGAAAGGTTTAATTAATTTGTACATGAGTATGCTCCTATTTCATTATATTTGAGGCTTACTATCCTCAACTTAATATATGTGAAATATATTCTTTTAATAGACTAGCATTTCCCTACATAATTTCCTAGTTAAAACTAAAAAGTTTTGAAAATTGACGCAAGTTTGAATAACGTTTTTAAGATTAAATCATCCTAATTAGGCAATATTATAGTATAAAGTAAGTAGATTGGAAGGTGTTTGTATGAATGAACAATGGTTAGAGCATTTACCTTTAAAAGATATTAAAGAGATTTCACCAGTGAGTGGTGGTGATGTAAACGAAGCATATCGAGTCGAAACAGATACGGATACATTTTTCTTACTTGTCCAACGTGGACGTAAAGAATCATTTTATGCTGCAGAAATTGCAGGTTTAAATGAATTTGAACGTGCAGGTATCACGGCACCTAGAGTAATTGCAAGTGGCGA
>NZ_JACYHC010000722.1:0-1736 GCF_017152085.1 Staphylococcus sp. EG-SA-2 | reverse complement strand
TTTCTCATTATCTGAAATAGAAAATGAAGAATATTTTATGTTATATCGTAATAAGTCTTTTTCTGTAGTAAGAGACTTTATCGAGAAGCAAGAATTTCCCGAAAATTATAAAATAGCATGGTATTAAAGCATCCTTTCTACACAGATAAAGAGAAAGCGATGCTATTTTTATATGCTTTTTTCATTATTCGTTGAAAAAGAAGAGTCACAAAAGTTAACATATTTAAAAGAACTTGGTGAAGATGACGAATATAAATATGTTGCCAAAATAGATAGTAAAACATCTAAATTATGTCATTCACTCAACGGAAAAATATTTATAGTTAAAGATATGATACCAGGTGTGAATGCGCCACCTATGCATCCTTGGTGTAGAAGTACCACAGTGCCACATGTTGGCAATTGGTGAGACAAGTTCATTAAAGAGCGTGAAGGTAAGTATCAAGTAGAAGTAAAAGAAGCAAAATTACAAGAAAAAGCTAAAAAAGAAATGCTTGATATGATAAGTAATGGTAAAATAAAGATGCAATTGAATAATGAAAAACAACAGCGTCATATTTTAAACACAAATGAATATAATAACAAGAAAAATAATTCATCTTTCTTACCCAGTTATATTACAATAGATTCTAATGAAATTGAAAAGGTGACTAAAAAAGAATTTATTGATTTTCCAGTTTTGTTTGATGATGAAGGGAATTTCAGAAAAAAACAAGTTATAGATTACAAAAAGATAATAGGTAAATCTTATGTGAATGGTAAATATATGTTGAAACGAAATTAGGTAAAGTTCATTATTCTAAAACTGGTTTTCATGTAGTTCCGTATATTGAAAAGGAGTGATTAAATATGAATTTACAGTCATACATAGGCAAATTAGTCAAATTAACGCTTACTAATAATAAAATATTAATTGGAAAAGTGATAGACTTTGATGATAAAGTTGATAATTTTGATGGTTATAATTCGATAGAAATTGATACAGGTAGAATTACATATGATATATCAGAAAATAAAATTAAAACTATTGTTTTACAAAAATAGCATCCTTTCTACACAGATAAAGAGAAAGCGGTGCTATTTTTTGCACTTTTATAACAACTAAGGATACAAGACATATACCTTCAACAATATCCTCATTTAAACCTATCGATTTCCTAAGCTCAATTTTAAACACAAAGTTTATTTGAAATGATGCACACCTATAAAAATCTTAATCATCGAAAAGTCACAAACATCTCCATATTAAAAACTTAAATAGTGCATTTCATTTAAACTAAACATAGATATTCTTACAAATATATACTTAGTAATTCGATTGTTAATACATCACTTTCATAAAATAACTATAACCATCATAATACTTCTCAAATCTCGTCAAATTAAAGTAAATACAGCACAAATTAACATTTTTAAATATATAAAATAAAACAAGATACTCAATAATCTGTAGTATCTTGTTTTGGAATAATGTAATTTTATATCATCAACGGCTTCAAATGAGTAGTTTCATATAAATCAATAAACACAACTACTCAACTGATCTTAATTAATAAATGATTTGTCAGATGACACATAACAGCATTATTAGATTAATTCTAATAGTTTGTTTAAATTTTCTTCGGTTGTCGCCCAGCTGGTTGCGAATCTAACAACACGATGTTGATCATCGTATTTTTCCCAAACAGCAAATTTAACTTTTTGTTCTAACTCTGCTATTTTCTCGTTACTTAAAA
>NZ_JACYHC010000721.1:0-1738 GCF_017152085.1 Staphylococcus sp. EG-SA-2 | reverse complement strand
ACATCCACAAAGGTTGTAGGCTACAAATATGGAGACGGCGGGATTTGAACCCGCGTCCAGAGGTCCTGATACACATCTTTCTACGTGTGTAGTTTATCGAAAGGTTTCGCATCATGAAAAGTGATAAACAACCAACATGATGCTAGCTTGATTAAGTTTCTTCTAAACAGACTTCAAACGGCAGTGTTTAGCATATCCTATTAAGGTTGAATCGCGTTAACAGCACATAGGAAATGCTGTTAGGCGATGCAGAGTGCGATTAGGCAGCTACTGCGAAATTATTGTTTGATTTGCCAGTTATTATAAACTGTGTGTGTTGATGACGAAGCCAACCCTCCGACACGCTTAATGAGCTCGGGGGACCCCTGTCGAATCCATGAACGTCCCCGAAATAATAAATCAAACAAATCATACTTTTGTAATTTACAAAAGCACATATAACTATATCAAATATAGCCCGATTAAGCAACTAAATCGCTTAATAACGGGCTTTCATATCGCGCGCAACATCTCGTTTGACTGCTTTTTCTTTCAAAGCTTGACGTTTATCATATTTTTTCTTACCTCGTGCAACACCAAGTAATACTTTACAATGTCCATGCTTCAAATAAAGCTTTAACGGCACAATCGAATAACCAATTTCTCGAGTTTGTTCACCTAATTTAAAGATTTCACGTTTATGCAATAATAATTTTCGAGAACGAAGAGGATCGTGATTAAAACGATTCCCTTCTTCGTATGGTGCTATATGCATATTATTCAAATACATTTCACCGTTTTTAACTTGCGCGTAACTATCTTTAAGGTTAGCACTACCTCGGCGAATCGATTTTATTTCTGTACCTTGTAATACGATTCCCGCTTCAATCGTATCTTCAATATTATAATCATGTCTTGCTTTACGATTTTCCGCTAATGTACCTGGTGATTTCTTCTTAGCCATTCATACTCACCTCATTGCTGCTTATTTTTTCTTACGACGTGCTTTCTTTTTCACACTTTTATCTTTATAAAATGGCTTATGCTTACTATTACCTGATTTATCATTATTACGTTGGTTTTTACCTTTACGTTGCTTACCTTTTTTCTTACGACCCTTATCATCAGATTTCGATTTATCTAAAGATTTGCCACGCGTTTTAGCTTGAATCGTTTTACCTCTTGCTGGTCGCTGTGAGCGGTCATTTTTAGGTAAAGGCATTCCAACAATTTGAAAATCAATTAATCGTTCATCTACATCAACATGCGTCACTTTAACCTTAACTGTGTCACCAATTCTAAATACTTTAGCTTGACGCTCACCAATTAATGCCATTTGACGCTCTTCAAAACGGTAATAATCATCAGTCATATTCGCAATATGAACCATACCTTCTATCGTATTTGGCAATTCAATGAACATACCGAAGTTAGCTACTGAGCTGACAATACCTTCAAATTCATCACCAATATGTTGAATCATATATTCTGCTTTTTTCAATTCATCAGTATCACGTTCTGCCTCAATAGCACGACGTTCACGTTTAGAAGTATGTTCAGCTAACTCAGGCAATTTGTCTTCCCAACGCTTCACTTCTTTGTTATCCATTGATTTCTCAATTAAATACTTACGGATTAAACGATGAACTGTTAAATCAGGATAACGTCTAATTGGTGATGTAAAATGCGTATAATATTCAGCTGATAAGCCAAAATGTCCCAAGTTCACATCATCATAATGCGCTTGTTGCATTGAACG
>NZ_JACYHC010000720.1:0-1770 GCF_017152085.1 Staphylococcus sp. EG-SA-2 | reverse complement strand
TTGTAACTGTTTGTGTTAAGCCAGCAGGCTTTTCAAAAATAACTTTGTATTTACCGCTATCTAAATTATCGAAACGATATTTACCATTTTCATCTGTTTTAGTTGTTCCAATTACTTCGCCTTTTTCATTTAATAAAGTAACTTTAACATCTTTGATACCTTTTTCAGTTGAATCTTGTTTACCGTCTTTATTACTGTCGTACCAAACATAATCACCTAAACTGTATTTTGGTGTTTTATAGAAACCACTGTCTAATGTCATATTATCTGCATCTTTAATGACACCTGTTGTTGTTAAACCATTAGAATCTTTATCTTCAGCTGTAGTATTTTTAACCGTTGGCGTGTAACCTGCTGGTGTTTCAAATTCTACTGTATAGTTACCATTATCTAAATCTGTAAATTTATATTTACCCGAGGCATCAGTAGTAGTTGTACCAATAACTTTTCCAGTACTATCTTTTAATGTAACCTTAACATCTTTGATACCAGGTTCATTAGCATCTTGGATACCATCTTTATTTGTATCTTCCCATACATAGTCACCAAGATTATATTTAGGTTCTTTATAAAAACCAGTGTCTAAAGACATATCATCTTTACCATTAATTTTAACAGTTACAGAACTACCATTTGAGTCTTTTTCACCATCAGTTGTTCCATTTACTTTTGTTGGAAGATATCCAGCTGGCGTTTCGAATTTAACTGTATAAGTTTCTCCGTCTTTCAAACCACCGAATTCATAATGACCGTTAGCATCTGTTCTTACTGATTTTGTAGTACCGTCCGGGTAAGTTAATGTAACTAAAACGTTTGCCATTGGCTTTTCTTTCGAATCTGTACCTTGGACACCGTCTTTATCAACGTCTTCCCATACATAGTCACCAATTTTGTATAACTTTTCTTCAGGTTTAACAGTACCGTCGCCACCGCCAGTGTCATTAGAAGTTACGATGAAGTTTGAATATCCTGCATAATTATAATAACCATATTTATCAGTTGTTCTCATACTAGTACCTTGAGCAATATCTAGTTCGCCATCTGATGTAGGTGTATATTTACTAACAACTTTGATAATATAGGCTGAATTAATATCACCAAAATCCAATGTTGCTACATTATTACTAAATGATTTTTTATTATCAAATTGACTTGTTACATCTTCGTATTGACTAAAATCATAGATTCTATTACTTTGAGGCAATTGTTGATTAGGGTTAACTTTATAAACTTTTATTTCTGTATTTTGGTCAATAATGGTACTACCATTTCCTAGTTTAATATTTCCATAATCATCTACTTGACTACCAGCTATATCAACTTTAGTGTTAGTTGCTGTTTTTTTCAAAGGATTAACATAAATTTGTTGTTCAATAGTTTGTTTGTTTTCATCTAACTTTGTAAAGATAGATTGAATGTTTGAATCACCATGAACCATTGGGTCTTGATAATCAACAGAAACGTTTTGGCTAGTTTCTTTACCTGCTGTTGCAAACGTTAAATTCAAACTAGTTTCATTAGGTACTGCTTGCTTATCAATATATGAGTATAAAGTTAAACGTGCTTTTATATCTTCATATTTATCTACATAATCTGTAAATGTATATGTGATTTGCTTAGTCGCTTTATCAAATGTTCCTTTGGCAATGACCTCTCCTGATGGATCAGTAATATCGATAGGATCATTTTTATCTGTTAAATCCGAAGGAATTACATTCTTATCATAATTAATCGTCATTGTATCGCCTTTTTTGACTTTATTGTCAATTG
>NZ_JACYHC010000719.1:0-1770 GCF_017152085.1 Staphylococcus sp. EG-SA-2 | reverse complement strand
ACAAGAGAAGAAGTAGAAAAGAAAGAAAAAGAATTTGAAGAAGAGTACAAAAAAGAACAAGAACGAGAGAAAGAAAAAGAAAAGCAAAAAGATGACGACCACAGTAGTTTAGATGAAGTATAAATTTGGTTTGTTGATTGTCTTACATTCAGTTATTTAATTTTTAGAGAAACTGACTTATTTATAGCTTAGCCAACATGATACTATAAAACTATGATTAAAAATAAAAAATCTGTGTTTAATGGTGTTAAAGAAATCAGTCCCCGTGCCGGAAAATCATAAAAAAAAGATGGGATAAATTTGTAAATCCCGCATTGAATAATGCATTAAAACAAGAAGAGGCTACATGGGGAAATGTACAAGGTCAAGTTTCACAAGCATTGATGGGAACTGGTATTAAAGATTCTACTGCAAGAAGCATAGGGTTTTGGGTTTCCCAAGTTGGTCAAGCATTAATATAAAAAGAGTGTGATAAAATGAATAATGAAGAATTAGAAATGAGATTGTTATTAATGAAACAATCAATAGAACAATTACAAGAAGAACTAGCGCCTAACTTAAAAACTAGAGATTTAGTGTTATTAAGATATATGTATTCATATAAAGAAATTAATATGCTAGATTCTTACTTGTTCCAATTGGCTACAAATAAAGAGCAAATAACAAAAAAACAATTTAAAACAAAATTGGAAAACATTAGAGAAGTACCAGAAATACCTATTAGACAAGTTAATGATATATTAGAAGGTTATAAAAATAGTGAGTTATATGTTGAGTTGATAAATAGCATCCTAAAATAAAAATAAACATACTAAGATTAGCTATGAAGGAATCTATGACGATAGATTTTTTCATAGCTATTTTTTATAGTTATAAAGAGGAGTAGTCTGTTCTGACTCTTGGATTTTAAATCTGTATAATAAACAAGTAAGCTTTACTCTCGCCTTTTAAAATTCGTTTGTAGTATGTTGGGTTCTTAAAATCGTGAATAGGAAAATGCAATGAGAAAGGTTAAGTAAAGTTTTTAACTTCTCATTTATTCAATGGAGAATTTTTTATCGATTACTTAGACATTAATATTAGTAAAAGAAGTAGTGTAGTTGCAAATTATAAAAACTAAAAATTCCAAAAAGAGTTTATCATCCAAAACAATAAAAATGGCTACAATGGTATGTTGTGAAATGCATTTCTTAACTACGACTTCTTTTATTTCCGTCTCGTCAACTATTGCTGATTGTGTTAATAGGCATATTGATTCTAATGAAAATATCAAAACTCGGCTCATCTCTTTATAACTACACCCACTTAGTGACGTAACAAAAATGAAAAGTTCTTTTTCAGTAGCCATTTATCCAATTAAGTGTAGACGATTCACATTTTTATATTGACATATATAACATGGAGAATTTTTTGCGTATAAAGAAGTTTCTTCATGAACAATGTTGAATGTAAAACTCAGAATCCAACTTTTTTGACACTTATTTGACACACATCACTGTCCCCTTATATCTCAAAAACTAATTCATAATCACTTATTACTCTTTCCTCCATCAAATAAACACCTATACAAACACTGCTATATCAATACTCACAACAAATTCTGCAATGCATTATCCCCTGAAAAACACATAATAAAAAAGCCTACATCCACAAAGGTTGTAGGCTACAAATATGGAGACGGCGGGATTTGAACCCGCGTCCAGAGGTCCTGATACACATCTTTCTACGTGTGTAGTTTATCGAAAGGTTTCGCATCATGAAAAGTGATAA
>NZ_JACYHC010000718.1:0-13554 GCF_017152085.1 Staphylococcus sp. EG-SA-2 | reverse complement strand
TTTCATTTTCAACTGTAACGACCGATTTAACTGTGTTATTGGCATTTTTCATCGTTGTCGTATATTTTTGAGCATCTGCATCATTATTATCATTCATGCGATCATTTTTGTTCACATTATTAAAAATGGCATTCAAAATAACAATTAGAATAATAATACCCATTAGAATAACTAATTTAGGCCAATACATCATCCAAAACTTTTTCAAAATGTCACTATAATTATTATTCGTAGCGCGCCCTTTGTTCAATTTTGATGTAGCCTTTTTTTGATTATTATTTGCCGATGTCTTTGTATTTGTTTTTTGACCGTTTAATTTATCATGGTCATTAATAGAAATATTTCTTTTTTCAGTGCTACGATGAGATGCAGTTGACTGACTTTGATATCCCACCGTTTCAGACGAGTCTGCATTTTGTTTATGTTTATCTTCAACATGAATTTTTTCATCAAGTTTTCGATCGTCATCTATTTTTGATAATGATAGTGTATTGATATCATTATCAGGATTATCGTCAACAATATGATTTTCTCTCATAACGTTATCTTTATCATCACTTATCGATAGTGTATGATGACTTAAATCATTTTCATGATTAGACTTGTCATTTTGTTCGCTATCACCATATGTATAGGTTTTTGTTTGCTCATTTTGACTTTGCTGTCTTTTCAATTTCTGTTCTTCCGGTAAAGTTAATGGCTTCTGATTATTTACTTCATCATCAGATTCCGACAATTTTGGTACTGTATTTGATTTGTCTGATATTACTTCAGATTTCAGATTACTACTTTTATTTCCATCTGAACTGTCTTTTTTTATTTTCTCTGTCTGCATCGAGCTGTCTGAATCAGTTCTTGAAGACTCAGAATCAATTCTAGTCTCTTTATCATGTTCTGAAGGTTTAGAAAGTACATGTTGCTCTTCATGACCAACTTTGTTTTTATCTGAACTTAGCTTTCTCATTTCAGTTGATTCTACTTTATCGGTTGATTTAGTTGATAAAGTCGCTTCAGAATTTTGCTCATAATATTTTGATTTCTCTGTATCTTGGTCCACTGAATCTAATGAATTTTGTTTTTTAGATACATCGTCTGTTAAATAATGATCTCTGTTATATGCTGACTTACTATCCTGATTACTTTTACTTTCTTCAGCTTTATTCTCATTAACATCACGGTTTCTCTGTTCTAAATGCGATGATAAACTATTTTTAAAACGTTCGTGCTTATCAATTGAATCTTTATGTATTTGCTTATCTGCTTTTTTTGATGTTGTATTATCTATATTTTGTTTATCTTGATGTTGATTTAAATTTTCTTCTCTGTCTTCGTTGTGGAAGAATTCACGACGCTTACGTCGGTACTGACTTTTAGGAATTACATGTTTTTTACCAATATCCACTAATGTCCACTCCATTCAATAAAATCACTTATCATTATGACACATTAACACCTAATTTGCTTTAAAATCTATATAATTTCTATTGAAAAAATGCTAAATATAAAAGGCACATTTTCTTAATACTATATCGCATCTTTTGATTCACATTCTTCAAAATCCATTTTTCATAAATCACTCAATTAAATGAAAAAGGACAACCTTAAACTAAATTAAGATTGTCCGCTTCACATCAATTATTTATGCGATTTTTTATTTTTAACAACTGAACCTAACCAACCGATAATTACTAATCCAATTAGTACTGTCCAGAAAATAGATTGCCATAATACGCCATGTGGGAAGTGCTCAGGCAATACAGCGATGTCTGGGTGCGCTAATACCATGACAACTAATTTAACACCTACCCAACCAACGATCGCGAAGGCTGCACCTTCAAGTCCTGGATATTTGTTTAATAGCTCTACAAACCATGTTGCTGCATAACGCATTAGAATAACACCAATCATTCCACCTAGGAACATGACTACGAACTGACCTAAGTCCATACCACCAAAGTGAATACCAACTTTAGGAAGTGTTACAGCAATAGCTAAAGCAGCAAGCATAGAATCAATGGCAAATGCGATATCTGCAAATTCTATTTTCAACACAGTTCCCCAGAATGATTTGTTACTTGCTTTAATCTCTTCACCAGATTCATCATAATGATGATCATCTCCAGCTTCAGGACTTTCAATTTCTGGGTGTTTAAAGAACTGCCACAGATTTTTGATTGACATATAAATTAAGTAAACCGCTCCTGCAGCTTGAATAAACCAAAAGTTCGCGATAATACTAATTAAGAATAATGCTAAAAATCTAAATACAAATGCACCTAACAAACCGTAAAACAAAGCTTTTTTACGTTGTTCGGGTGGTAAGTGCTTAACCATTACAGCCATAACAATCGCGTTATCTGCTGCTAATAAGCCTTCTAAAAATACTAAAACGACAAGTACCCATAAATAAGGTAAGATCAAACTTGGATCCATTAACATGTACAACTCCTTTAAATAAATAAGTTAAGTACAAACAAAAAGACCTATGCTAAATAAATAGCAAAGGTCTCACTAAGCAATTTAAATTGCCCACTTTACCGGAAGATATCTTCGTAATGACGATAAAGTGTCGAATCATTTATACGGTCATGATTCTTAAGTTACTCCCCTCTGACAAAATGCCATAGGTTATTCATTTGATACATCATAGTATACCTTTTTCTTTTAAAATATACAATTTATTTTTCTTCAACGAAACAATTATTTTTAATGTAACAAATTCGATTATACAATTGAGCTGTTAAAGTAAACTATACAATTTAATTTCAAGGAATTTCTCTTCAAACCATCTTGTTGCAAATTCATTTTCAAATAAGAATACTAAATCGTCATATCTATCTTTCACTAAAATCGATCTTGATGTGTTCATCTTATCTGTAATTTGGTCTTCATTTTCAATCCAACGTGCAATTTTACGGCCTACTGGCTCCATAACAACATCAACATTATATTCGTTTTTCATTCTATGTTCGAAAACTTCAAATTGTAACTGACCAACAGCACCTAAAATAATTTGGTTTGTGTGTAATGTTTTATAGTATTGAATCGCACCTTCTTGTACTAATTGTTCAATACCTTTATGGAAATGCTTCTGTTTCATGACGTTTTTAGCAGAAACTTTCATAAAAATTTCTGGCGTAAATTGTGGTAAATCTTGGAAACTGTAGGTTTGTTTTCCACCAACTAAAGTATCTCCAATTTGATAATTACCAGTATCATATAGTCCAATGATATCGCCTGCTACAGCATGATTCACAGTTTCTTTATCGTCTGCCATAAATGACGTTGAACGTGTGATCTTTTGCTTTTTATTAGTACGTTGCAAAGTAACATCCATACCACGTTCAAATGCACCACTAACGACACGCATAAAGGCAATTCTATCACGGTGTTTAGGGTCCATGTTGGCTTGAATTTTAAAGATAAATCCTGAAAATGAATCATCAAACGGGCTTACTTCAACGTCTTCTTTTGTTTGTCTCGCATTTGGCATTGGCGCAAAATCAACATATGCATTTAAGAAATTTTGTACACCAAAGTTAGCTAAAGCTGAACCGAAAAATACAGGTGTTAAGTCTCCACTCAACAGCGCGTCATTATCAAAGGCTTCACCCGCTTCTTCAACCAACATTAATTCTTCAATCGCTTGTTCAAAAGCACTATCATTTGTAATTGCATGATCTTCTTCCAACTCAAAATCATCATTCAAATGTAATATATTTTCTTCATCTCTAAATGGTTCAATTGTTTTAGACTTTCTATCAATGATGCCAAAGAAACTTTGTCCCATACCAATTGGCCAATTCATAGGGTATGTTTCAATATTTAATGTCTCTTCGATTTCATCTAATAATTCAAATGGTTCTTTACCTACTCGGTCTAATTTATTAATGAATGTAAAGATTGGAATACCACGCATTTTACAAACTTTAAATAACTTCAATGTTTGTGGTTCAATACCTTTTGCACAGTCTATGACCATGACAGCACTGTCAACTGCCATTAATGTTCTATACGTATCTTCTGAAAAGTCTTCATGTCCTGGTGTATCTAAGATATTGATTTTATAATCATCGTAATCAAATTGCATTACTGAACTAGTTACAGAAATACCACGCTCTTGTTCAACTTTCATCCAGTCACTTGTCGCAAATTTACCAGTCTTCTTCCCTTTAACTGTACCCGCTTCACGAATAGCACCACTGAAGTACAATAGTTTTTCAGTTAACGTTGTTTTCCCTGCATCGGGATGTGAAATAATCGCAAAAGTCTTTCTAGACTCAACTTCTTGCTTTAAGTTCATTAGTCTTTCTCCTTTTTATATGTTTCTATCCAATCTGTTAGTTGTGATGCAATCGATTCTGCCTCTTCCTCTTCTTTAAAAACAAACAATTGCATGAGTATTGCTTCAAAACAAGTTTCTTCATCTAATGTCATTGCCATCTGATATGACCAAAACCAATCTGGTATAGCAATGATTATCTGGTTATTTAATGCTTCGAATAAATAAACATCAATAGTTTTACCTTCATCAATAAATCTTTTATTGATCAACAGGGCCACCACCGAACTTTTTGTAAGCTGCTTCAAGGCCAATTAAATCATCTCGATGTGGCACCTTAATATGCCCTGGCATGATTTGATATGGTTCTCTTCCTTTTGATGCTAAAACGACAGTATCCCCAGGCTCAGCTATGTCAATTGCATGTTTTATCCCTTCTGCACGATCATCAAATTCAATATAGTTTTGATGTGTTGCACCTTTGGCTAATTCTGCCGTTAACATTTTCGGGTCATCATTTGCCGGATTATCCGGTGTGAAAATGACATAATCTGCACGACAGGCAACTCGCCCCATTTCAGGCGTTTTAGTTAAATCACGTTCGCCTGCCATACCAACTAAAAATATCAACTTTTGCTTTACAAAAGGCTGTACTGCATCGATTAATTTGTTCATACCATCAGCTGTATGTGCATAATCGATAATTAAATCAATAGGTAACGAAGGATCTAAAACTTCTAATCGCCCTTCAACAGGTTCTAAATTTTCAACAGCTTTAATAATCGTTTCTAAAGATGTACCTTTACTCCACACCGCAATCATTGCCGCCATAATATTAGAAATATTAAACTTACCAACATAAGGCGATTTTACTGGGTAAGTTCCAAAAGGCGTTACAAAATCAAAGCTGACACCTTGTAAAGATTCTTGAATATTTTTAGCCATAAATTGGGCTTCCTCATCAATTCCATAACTAAATACTTCATAAGGCGTCACTGTTCTTAAATACTCAGAAAATGAATCGTCATTGTTTAACACGACATACTTTTCTTTCGACAAATCTTCACCTAATTGACTAAACAATAAAGACTTCGCGTGTCCGTATGCTTCCATTGTGCCATGAAAATCTAAATGGTCTTGTGTTAAATTTGAAAATATTGCAACGTCAAATTCAACGCCTCGCAGTCGTCCTAATACTAAGCCATGGCTTGATACTTCTAATGTCATAGATTCAGCGCCTGCATCAACTGCTTCTTTAATTTTCTTAGTTAAAGAAACTGTTTCTGGTGTCGTATTTGCACCTTTTGTCTTTGTTTCATTAATTTGGAAACCATTAGTTCCTAAATATGCACTATTTTTTTGTAACTTTCTTTGAATTAAATGAATCATCGTCGCAATAGAAGTTTTACCATTTGTACCCGTTACACCAAATGTCACTAACTGATGACTCGGATAATCATATAATGTGTGTGCTAGAATACTAGCTACTCTTAATGTGTCCGGCACAACCACTTGTGTTACGTTAGCTGGTAATGATTGTTCTTTATTGACCACTACCAACTTACACCCTTGATCAGCTACATTTTGACAGAACTTATGACTGTCTACAGTATATCCAACTGAAGCGACAAAAATGCTACCTTCTCTCGCTGTACGTGAATCAGTAGTGATATCATCTATTTGTTGTTCTAAAGAACCCAATACACGCTTTACTTTTACTTTCTTAAACAACGTACTTGCATCCAAACTGAACCGCTCCTTTTTCTACAATATGTTTATTATACACGTTTTGTTGATGTTAATAAATTTATAATTTCACTGTTATATCCTACTAATCAGCATTTTCTAATTTCTACTATTAAAAATAAAACATACGTTATTATGAATTAGTTTCACAATTATGGCTCATCTTAAATTATTAAAACCATCTTGTAACATGGTATAATATCATAATTGTTTCCAAAAATATGCTATAATTGTATACTGGATAATTTTAAATATACAAATAAAACATAGAACAATAAATTGCTTTATAAAATAACGTTTTATTTTGTATCAATTCATCTATTGATTAAAATTGCTATAAATGTAACGACTTTGCGTCTTTATTTCTTTTATAATGCCGTAAAATAAGTTACACTTAAATAAAATTTTCAAACTAACGGAGGGTGGCTATTAATGGTTACTCAAAATAAAAAGATATTGATTATTACTGGCTCATTCGGTAACGGTCATATGCAAGTTACACAGAGTATCGTTAATCAACTTAATGATATGAATCTAGACCATTTAAGCGTCATTGAGCACGATTTATTTATGGAAGCTCATCCAATTTTGACTTCTATTTGTAAAAAATGGTATATCAATAGCTTTAAATATTTTAGAAATATGTACAAAGGGTTTTATTACAGCCGCCCAGATAAACTAGACAAATGTTTTTACAAATACTATGGACTTAATAAGTTAATTAATTTATTGATAAAAGAAAAGCCAGATTTAATATTATTAACGTTTCCTACACCAGTTATGTCGGTACTAACTGAGCAATTTAACATTAATATTCCAGTTGCTACAGTGATGACAGACTATCGCTTACATAAAAACTGGATTACGCCGTATTCAACAAGATATTATGTGGCAACAAAAGAAACGAAACAAGACTTCATAGACGTAGGTATTGATCCTTCAACAGTTAAAGTGACAGGTATTCCTATTGATAACAAATTTGAAACGCCTATTAATCAAAAGCAGTGGTTAATAGACAACAACTTAGATCCAGATAAGCAAACTATTTTAATGTCAGCTGGTGCATTTGGTGTATCTAAAGGTTTTGACACGATGATTACTGATATATTAGCGAAAAGTGCAAATGCACAAGTAGTTATGATTTGTGGTAAGAGCAAAGAGCTAAAGCGTTCTTTAATAGCTAAGTTTAAATCTAACGAGAATGTATTGATTCTAGGTTATACCAAACACATGAATGAATGGATGGCATCAAGTCAACTTATGATTACGAAACCTGGTGGTATCACAATAACTGAAGGTTTCGCCCGTTGTATTCCAATGATTTTCCTAAATCCTGCACCTGGTCAAGAGCTTGAAAATGCCCTTTACTTTGAAGAAAAAGGTTTTGGTAAAATCGCTGATACTCCAGAAGAAGCAATAAAAATTGTAGCAAGTTTAACGAACGGTAATGAGCAATTAACTAACATGATTAGTACAATGGAACAAGATAAAATTAAGTATGCTACACAGACAATATGTCGAGACTTACTTGATTTAATCGGTCATTCATCACAACCACAAGAGATTTATGGAAAGGTTCCTTTATATGCAAGATTCTTCGTTAAATAATTACGCTAATCATAAAAATTTCATTTTAATGCTTATTATCTTATTTTTAATGGAATTTGCGAGAGGCATGTATATCCTAAGCTATATTAATTTCTTGCCAACAGTTACATCCATTGCTGTAGCAATAACGTCTCTAGCATTTTCAATACATTTTATTGCTGATGCATCTACAAACTTTGTTATAGGATTTTTACTGAAAAAATTCGGCACAAAAATCGTTTTAACGACTGGATTTATTTTAGCATTTACAAGTTTATTTTTAGTTATTTGGTTTCCAGCATCACCTTTTGTAATCATATTTAGTGCTATGATGCTCGGTATTGCAGTTAGTCCTATTTGGGTCATTATGTTATCCAGTGTTGAAGAAGATAAACGTGGCAAACAAATGGGCTATGTTTATTTTTCATGGTTGTTAGGCCTATTGGTAGGTATGGTTTTTATGAATCTACTTATCAAAGTGCACCCAACACGCTTTGCCTTCATGATGTCTTTAGTCGTTTTAATTGCATGGATATTATATTATTTTGTCGATGTAAAGTTAACAAATTATAATACTCGTCCAGTTAAAGCTCAATTGAGACAAATTGTTGATGTGACAAAGCGCCATTTATTGTTGTTCCCTGGTATTCTTTTACAAGGTGCCGCAATTGCTGCCCTAGTTCCTATATTACCAACATATGCTACTAAGGTTATTAACGTAAGCACAATTGAATATACTGTTGCAATCATTATTGGTGGTATCGGCTGTGCAGTTTCGATGCTATTTTTATCGAAACTAATAGATAACCGCAGCAGAAACTTTATGTATGGTGTTATTCTAAGCGGATTTATTTTATACATGATATTAATTTTCACTCTATCTATGATTGTTAATATTCACATCGTGTGGATTATCGCTTTAGCTATCGGTCTAATGTATGGCATCTTATTACCAGCATGGAATACCTTTATGGCACGATTTATCAAATCAGATGAACAAGAAGAAACTTGGGGTGTTTTTAATAGTATCCAAGGATTCGGCTCAATGATAGGGCCATTATTTGGCGGATTAATTACACAATTTACCAACGATTTAAACAATACATTTTATTTCTCGGCATTAATCTTTTTAGTCTTAGCTGTATTTTATGGAAGCTACTTTATAGCAAATAGAGAAAAAGCTAAGTAAGGTTAAAACGTATTTTAAAATAAAGAAAATGGTCATTTTTATTACATTCAATAAAAATGACCATTTTCTTATTAATTCAAACATACTACGATTAACAATACTATTATGTTACTTAAGCTAATTTAAACGTTTCAATAACTTTCCATTTATCTTCGTCATCGTCAAAACGTAACAAAGTTAATTCATCGATAATTTCTTTATGGTCTACCCCAGCTAATGCTACTTGACCAAAAATATCTTCGAATTCTTGGCTAGATAGTCCTTGTGCTATTGTAAAGTGTGGCACAAAAACATGTTCAGCTTCTCCATAGAAATCTTCTCCATTAAAGCGATTAAACAATTCTTCTAAGTCGTCCGTCTTCGCAACTTTAAAGTAAATCACATTGTTCGTTGGTTTGAAGCTAGAAGCTTTTGTAGCATGAACTTCTACTGCTGGTATACCATTAATACGAGCTCTAACCTGTTCAATGACAGAATCTAAATCACCATCTTCAATTTCAAATTGCGCTTTAATTGTCACATGTGGTTTAATTCGTGAATACTGTTTATCATATCTTTTACGGTAAGAATCCACCGCTTCTTGAAATGACTTTGATGGAATTAATGCTAATCCTAAAATCATCTGAATTCCTCCTTTGTTTAACCTATTGCTATTATATCAAATTTCTTTGAAAACCGTTACATTAAAAATAATTCATTATACATCTTTTGCAATTTCGACAAATTTAAATTAAATCAAACAGTAAAATCTTTTATAAATTATATTATAGACCAAACTATATGAAGACAATTCATACTAAATCTACTAATGTAAATTACTCATAATGTTGATCATCTGTGTTTTTACGTAAAAAATACAATAATATATCTGACAGCAATGGTTTCCAATCTTTCCATTGGTGACCACCTTCAAATTCATCGTAATAATAAGTTATATTATATTTCTTAATTTGTTCAGCTAATTCTCTATTCGGTGTTAAGAAATCGGCACGCTTACCATTTGTTGGTAAAGTAAAATCTTTTTCATCTAGACCAATGACATGCCAAATTGTCAATTGTTCTTTATTAGCACATTGATTTAGCTTATCTAATACTTTGTCATCTGAATGTGGACTTAACATTGCTACACGACTAAAAATCGTTGGATAGGTCAACGCCGTTAATAAGGCAATACTACCCGCTAAACTATCCCCTACTAATAACCTTGCATTACCTACTTTCAGTGTAGAAAACGTCGAGTCAATAAATGGCAATATTTCTTTACCGACTGATTGAATAGTTAAATGAGAACGACTTCCTTGTGGATGAAATTCCTCTCTACGCTTATCAACGTCTTCATAATGGAATCCAACAATGATCGCATCATCAATACGCGCTTCTTTGATTAACGATTCATATGTACGTTGTATTCTCCCGAAACGTAAAAAATCTAATCCGTCAAAGCAAAGAATGACATTATATTTAACAAGTTGATTATAAGATTCTGGTAAATAAATACTTATCGTGACATCTCTATTTAAAATATTACTATATAAAACATGTTTATTAATCTTACCAGTTTTAAATTCTGACATAAAAAAGTGCCCCCTAGTAGTTGTATTGTTATTGTACCAAGAGACACTATATTTTTAAAATTCAAATTTCTGAGCACCTAAAATTATCAATGCTGTTTCTTTTTTTATCAAATGATCACTACATATACTATAAACAAAAGTAGATTACTTTTTGGCACGTGCTTGTTTTAAACGTTCTGGATATGTCTTCAACCAAAAGACAGCATTAGGTAATTTATTCGGATCAGGTTGATAAACTGCATTATAACCGTTTCCTAAACGTTTCTTTTGAATTTCATAATCTTTTAAAGCATTTACGGCAGGCTTATGTAAAATCCAAATCGCAATGATATTTAACCAAGCCATTAGACCTACACCTAAATCACCGAATGCCCATGCTACATCAGCTGTTTTAACTGCACCGTAAAATGTAGCGAACAAAATAATCACACGAGCAATATTAATAAATATCGATGAAACTTGATTATTTTGATTACGCGTTAAATAAGCAACATTTGTTTCTGTAATGTAGTAGTACGACAAAATTGTAGTAAATGCAAAGAAGAATAAAGCAAATGCAATAAAGTACGAACCTACGCCAGAGAAAGTAGGATCAAATTGATAACCACTGCCATGGAACGCTTTATCAATGCCGGCTTGTGCATACATCGCAGTACCTGAATAATCTTTACCTGTTGCATTTTCAACATAAATACCGCCATCTTTAATTAAATGCGGTGTGCCATTCGCATTAACCGTACCATCAGTCACATTATATGTACCAGAAATAAGTATAATCAGAGCAGTTGCAGTACATACAAATAATGTATCAATATAAACTGAAAATGCTTGTACTAGACCTTGTTTACTTGGATGTGATACTTCTGCTGCCGCTGCTGCGTGTGGACCTGTACCTTGACCAGCCTCATTTGAGTATAATCCACGTTTAACACCAATCTCTATCATTGCGCCAACGATACCACCAAAAGCAGATTGTAATCCAAATGCTGATTTGAAAATTAATGCAAATAACGCTGGCACTTCTTGTATATTGATACAAATGATAATGACAGCCATCAGTATGTAAATAATTGCCATAAATGGTACAACGGCTGTTGCAACATTGGCAATACTACGTACACCACCAAAAATAATTAATCCCAAAATAACTACAACAATAGCACCCATTAACCATTGTGGAACATGAATCGCATTATGCATAGAACTTGCTATAGCGTTAGATTGCACACCAGGAAGCAATAGACCTACTGAGATAATCGTAACAATAGCAAAGATAATTCCGTAAATTTTACCAAATTTACCACCAATACCATATTCAATATAATACGCTGGTCCACCACGGTATTCATTATTTTCAACTCTCTTGAATATTTGACCAAGTGTAGATTCAATAAAAGCACTACTTGCACCTAAAAACGCAGTAATCCACATCCAAAATACTGCACCAGGTCCTCCTATAAATATTGCAGTAGATACACCGACAATATTACCTGTACCAACCCTGCCTGCTAAAGACATGGCTATCGCTTGAAAACTTGAAATACCATTAGGAGACTTCTCTCCTTGAAACATTAATCGAATCATTTCTTTAAAATGTCTAACTTGAAAAAATCGCATACGCAATGTAAATAGCACACCAGTAATTAGCAAACCATAAACTAATGGCTTACTCCAAACAACCTCATTTAAAAAGGTTACTAATTTTTCAATCATAAGATTCCCCCTATTGTTTAAACATAAAAATATTATACGATTAAGCACGAGACACTTCAATATATTTTTCAGAATATTCTTATAAATATTAATATGATCATTTCATTATTTAAACACGTTTAATATTAAAATAAGTTATTCATATAAACTGGTGCTGTTTGATCCAATTGCAGACTTACGAGTCATTGAAAAGTCTCACAAACTATTGAAAGTAAATATCTTAAAATAGAAAGTGAATGGTTAATTTAAGTATATTTAAAAAATATTAACCTTTTTAAGCACTGCTATTTAGGATATACTAAATAATAACTAAGTTTAGAAAAATAGGAGGAACATCGTTTATGTTAAACAAGGTTTGGTTCCGAACTGGCATCGCTCTGATTATGCTGTTCATTCTCATCAAACTATTTATGGAAGTGCACGAAGTATTTACTCCAATAGCTACAATCATCGGTTCTGTATTTCTTCCATTTTTAATTAGTGGTTTTTTATTTTATATCTGTCTACCTTTTCAAAACTTACTTGAAAAAGTCGGTTTTCCAAGATGGGCTAGTATAACAACAATCATGTTAGCTTTGTTTGCTATTATCGGCTTAATTGTTGCGTTTGTTGCACCAATCATCATTTCAAATATCAACAATTTAATTAGTCAGACACCTGCCCTACAAAAAGAAGCAGAGCAAATTATTAAATTCGCACTAGCTCAAATGGATAAATTACCTGAAGATGTAACAAGTAGAATTACAAATATGGTTAAATCAATGGGTGATGGCGTTACTAATATTTTATCTAATTCATTACAGTACATTACATCATTAATTTCAACCATCTTCTTATTGATTATGGTTCCATTCTTCTTAATTTATATGTTAAAAGACCATGAAAAATTTATCCCAGCTGTTGCTAAATTTTTCAAAGGTGAACGTAAAGTATTTTTCGTAGATTTATTAACTGATTTAAACTTTACATTAAAATCTTACATTCAAGGTCAAGTAACTGTCAGTGTTATTTTAGGTATATTCTTATATATCGGTTATTCAATTATTGACTTACCATATATTCCTTTATTAGTTCTATTTGCTGGTGTCGCAAACTTAATTCCTTTCTTAGGTTCATGGTTATCATTTGCACCTGCAGCAATACTCGGTATTATAGATAGTCCTACTACATTTATATGGGTTTGTATCATTACATTAATTGCACACCAACTTGAAGGTAATATCATTACGCCAAATGTAATGGGTAAATCTTTAAGTATCCATCCTTTAACAATTATCGTTGTTATTTTAGCAGCAGGAGATTTAGGTGGCTTTACATTAGTTCTGATTGCAGTGCCATTATATGCTGTACTTAAAACGGTTGTTAGTAATATTTTCAAATACCGCCAACGCATTATTGATAAAGCAAACAGTAATGTTAAGGACTAATTCTGTGGATGTCTTTTAAGAATATAAGATACTATC
>NZ_JACYHC010000717.1:0-1775 GCF_017152085.1 Staphylococcus sp. EG-SA-2 | reverse complement strand
TAAACCGATTTTTGGTATGACAATATATGTGACAAATGGATTAAATACAGTCGAAACAGTTGTTCTAGCTAAAAATAATGATGGATTAAAAGATTTGTATCAACTATCATCGGAAATAAAAATGAATTCAATGGAAAATGTTTCATTTGAACTATTGCAACAATTTTCATCGAATTTGATTATCATTTTTAAAAATGTTGCAGACGAACATCGTGACATTGTTCAAGTTTTTGATTCGCATGAAGATACGTATTTAGATCATCAAAGTGTTTTAGTTCAGGGTATAAAGCACGTATGGATTCAAAATGTTTGTTACCAAACACGTCAAGATGCCGATACGATTTCTGCATTAGCAGCTATTAGAGACAATGCAAAATTAGACTTAATTCATGATCAAGAAGATTTTGGTGCACATTTTTTAACTGAAAAGGAAATTAAACAATTAGATATTAACCAAGAATATTTAACGCAGGTTGATGTTATAGCTCAAAAGTGTAATGCAGAATTAAAATATCATCAATCTCTACTTCCTCAATATCAGACACCTAACGATGAATCAGCTAAAAAATATTTGTGGCGTGTCTTAGTTACACAATTGAAAAAATTAGAACTTAATTATGACGTCTATTTAGAGCGATTGAAATATGAGTATAAAGTTATTACTAATATGGGTTTTGAAGATTATTTCTTAATAGTAAGTGATTTAATCCATTATGCGAAAACGAATGATGTGATGGTAGGTCCAGGTCGTGGTTCTTCAGCTGGCTCACTGGTCAGTTATTTACTAGGTATTACAACGATTGATCCTATTAAATTCAATCTATTATTTGAACGTTTTTTAAACCCAGAACGTGTAACAATGCCTGATATAGATATTGACTTTGAAGATACACGCCGAGAAAGGGTTATTCAGTACGTCCAAGAAAAATATGGCGAGCTACATGTATCTGGAATTGTGACTTTCGGTCATCTGCTTGCAAGAGCGGTTGCTAGGGATGTTGGACGAATTATGGGGTTTGATGAAGTTACATTAAATGAAATTTCAAGTTTAATCCCACATAAATTAGGAATTACACTTGATGAAGCATATCAAATTGACGATTTTAAAAAATTTGTACATCGAAACCATCGACATGAACGCTGGTTCAGTATTTGTAAAAAGTTAGAAGGTTTACCAAGACATACATCTACACATGCGGCAGGAATTATTATTAATGACCATCCATTATATGAATATGCCCCTTTAACGAAAGGGGATACAGGATTATTAACGCAATGGACAATGACTGAAGCCGAACGAATTGGGTTATTAAAAATAGATTTTCTAGGGTTGAGAAACTTATCGATTATTCATCAAATCTTAATACAAGTCAAAAAAGATTTAGGTATTAATATTGATATCGAAAAGATTCCGTTCGATGATCAAAAAGTGTTTGAATTGTTGTCGCAAGGAGATACGACTGGCATATTCCAATTAGAGTCAGACGGTGTAAGAAGTGTATTAAAAAAATTAAAGCCGGAACACTTTGAAGATATTGTTGCTGTAACTTCTTTGTATAGACCAGGTCCAATGGAAGAAATTCCAACTTACATTACAAGAAGACATGATCCAAGCAAAGTTCAATATTTACATCCACATTTAGAACCTATATTAAAAAATACTTACGGTGTTATTATTTATCAAGAGCAAATTATGCAAATAGCGAGCACATTTGCAAACTTCAGTTATGGTGAAGCGGATATTTTAAGAAGAGCAATGAGTAAAAAAAATAGAG
>NZ_JACYHC010000716.1:0-1784 GCF_017152085.1 Staphylococcus sp. EG-SA-2 | reverse complement strand
CTGTTACTGCACACATACCTCAGTCTCACCTTATCATGACACAAAGGATATTGAAAACACGTATAATTATCTTTCCTCGTATTTTATAGGGTTTTTGCGACCGGATGTTTCTTCAATTTAATGTATTGAGAAAGACTATATAACACAATACCTGTCCAAATAAATATAAACGTAATTAATTGATCTATACTAAAAGGCTCTTTGAAAACAAATATGCCGAGTACAAACATTATTGTTGGTCCAACGTATTGAATAAATCCTATTAGCGAAAGTGGAATACGTTTTGCCCCGGCTGAGAATAGGATTAGTGGTATTGCCGTAATAGCACCAGAAAATAACAACCAAAATGATGACATGTTCAATCCAAATGACATCTGATGTTGCTGCCATAAATAAATAACGTATATTAGTCCAGCAGGTGCTGTAACAATACATTCAATCGTAATACTGCTGATGGCATCAATATGTACTACTTTTTTCAATAATCCATATGTACCAAAGGATAACGCTAATATAATAGAAACGATTGGGAATTCTCCAATCTTGAGCGTCATATATAATACACCGATGAATGCGAATAAAATGGCTAGCCATTCAAATTTATTGAATCTTTCTTTTAAAAAGATAAGTGCGAGCAAAATGCTAACAAGTGGATTTATATAATAACCTAAACTTGTTTGTAGGACGTGACCGTTCGTTACAGCCCAAATAAATGTACCCCAATTTAATGTAATGACATAGCCTGCTACGACAATCGCTAATAGCTGAATGGGCTTGCCTAACAATTGATTCATATCTCGTTGAAATGCATTGCGTTGTTTTTGTCCAACCGCGAGTATGAATATCATGAATATTGCTGAAAATATAATACGAAAGGCTAAAATTTCAAATGCGCCTATTGCATCAACGAACTGCCAATATATAGGTAGTATTCCCCACAGAATGTATGCACTGAGTGCTAAAAATATACCTTTTTTATATTCTATATTCACTTACATACCTCCTTACTCTCCCAAATTTTTAACATGTTACGCTCACTTGGTTATGCTAATATAACGATTTTACTAATAATATTTCGATAAAGATATCATTTTGTTTATATTTCCCACATTTATTCACCAACCACTAAACAATATTAATTTTATAAATAATTCTGTACAAATCAGGGTATATTGCCAGAAAGACTACCATACAACATAAAGGATGGATACAAATGACTTTACCTAAAATTGGAAAGCCTGCAACACGCGCGCTAAATTCACAAGGTATATACACATTAGAAGCAGTATCACAATATACGAAGTCATCTCTAATGGAGATGCATGGCGTTGGTCCTAAAGCTATATCAATATTGGAACAAGCTTTATTTCAGCACCAACTACATTTTAAAACGGAAGTTCAGTCATCATTACCTTTTAAGTTAACAGGAGATGTGTCATGCAATCATGCGCCTAAACGTCAACAAATGATAGATTTTATAGTTGCTACAGCAGCATTAGATATTGAATTATTACGTTCACTGGTTACAACAGAATTTATTTGGTCTGTGCCTGGACACTTTGACATTTATGGACCTCAAATTTTAATTCAAGAACTATCTAACTATTACAATCAGGTTGCTAGTCTCAATATCCACTCCAACATCACACATGGGTGCTTAGGTTCCATGCATGGTATTGAAATATTAAAAACTGGTAAAGAGATTCATTTTGCTCATTTTTTTGAATTTGAAAATCATAAAAAGGATGCCAAGTTAAGCAAAGTGACATCTTACATTGTTGTTG
>NZ_JACYHC010000715.1:0-1792 GCF_017152085.1 Staphylococcus sp. EG-SA-2 | reverse complement strand
AACACACCAAACGTTGCAGAAGATAAATCACAAGACGACTTGAAAGATGATTTAAAAGAAAAGCAACAATCAAGTAACCATCATCAATCCACGCAACCTAAGACCTCACCATCAACTGAAACAAACACGCAACAATCATTTGCTAATTGTAAGCAACTTAGACAAGTATATCCGAATGGTGTCACTGCCGATCATCCAGCATATCGACCACATTTAGATAGAGATAAAGATAAACGTGCATGTGAACCTGATAAATATTAAACAACAAGCAAATTGAATTCAAATTGTATTTAGCTTTATGCACTAATCACATAGTAAATAATGAGGGAGATTTTTTAGGCATGAGCAATCAATTCAAAAGCGAAGAAGAGCGAAGACAATGGGAACAATTCCAAGCTTTCCAAAATCAACAAAACCAACAGAACCAGCAATACGGACAAAAGAAATCTAAAAAAGGATGGTTCTGGGGCTGTGGTGGTTGTCTAGTATTATTTATTTTAATTATCATCGGTATTTCAGCTTGTACAGCTGGTATTACAGGTAACCTTGGCGGAAATAGTTCTAAAGAAACGAACAAAACCCATAAAATTGGAGAGACTGTAAAAAATGGTGATCTTGAAGTCACAGTTAATTCAGTTGAAACTATGAAATCAGTTGGTCCATCTATCGCGCCAACAAATGCTAAAGGTACATTTGTCGTTGCTGATGTGACGATTAAAAACAAAGGTAAAGAAGCGTTAACAATTGATAGTTCAATGTTTAAACTGAAATCTGGTGATAAAACATTTGAAGCAGATAATACAGGCTCAATGTCTGCTAATCAAAATGACAACGGTAGTATAGAAAATTCATTTTTCTTACAGCGTATAAATCCTGATAGCACTGCTCAAGGTAAAATTGTTTTCGATGTGTCAGAAAACATAGCCAACGCAAAAGATAAAAAATTAGAAGTTATTTCTAGTTTATTTAGCGTCAAGAAGATTACATTTGATTTATCCGATGCTAAAAAAACATCAAAAGCTAAAAAAGACAAGCAAGATACAGAAGTAGCTGCTGCGAGTTCAAATAGCGATAATGTAAGTTATGAAGCTTCGGCTACTACACCTGCTACAACTTCTAGTGCAAATAATGATTCTGAAGAAAATGAACAGTCTAGTAAAGATGAAGATAAGCAGAATGCGTCTAAAAGTGATAAATCTAGTGTAGAAAAAAGTGAATCTAATGAAGAAACTGCTACTGTAGAATCAGCACCTCAAAGCAAACCTGTTACAAGTGAAGCACCACCTAACCAAAATAATCACAACGAAGATAGCATGTACGACGCTTCAACAGAATAAAATTTCAGGGTAGCTCGGCTACCCTTCTTTTACGGAAAAATAAGTATACATAGCAATATAAGGAGATAAAAAAATGAAATTCAAAGCTATCGTTGCCATTGCATTATCATTGTCACTATTAACTGCTTGCGGTGCTAATCAACATAAAGAAAATAATAGTAAATCAAATGACACTAATAAAAAGACGCAACAAACTGACAACACTACACAGTCAAATACAGACAAGCAAATGACACCACAAGAAGCCGAAGATATCGTTCGAAACGATTACAAAGCAAGAGGTGCTAACGAAAATCAAACATTAAATTATAAAACAAATCTTGAACGAAGTAATGAACATGAATATTATGTTGAACATCTAGTCCGCGATGCAGTTGGCACACCTTTAAAACGTTGCGCTATTGTTAATCGACACAATGGTACGATTATTAATATTTTTGATGATATGTCAGAAA
>NZ_JACYHC010000714.1:0-1793 GCF_017152085.1 Staphylococcus sp. EG-SA-2 | reverse complement strand
AACACACCAAACGTTGCAGAAGATAAATCACAAGACGACTTGAAAGATGATTTAAAAGAAAAGCAACAATCAAGTAACCATCATCAATCCACGCAACCTAAGACCTCACCATCAACTGAAACAAACAGGCAACAATCATTTGCTAATTGTAAGCAACTTAGACAAGTTTATCCGAATGGTGTCACTGCCGATCATCCAGCATATCGTCCACATTTAGATAGAGATAAAGATAATCGTGCATGTGAACCTGATAAAAATTAAACAACAAGCGAATTGAATTCAAATTGTATTTAGCTTTATGCACTAATCACATAGTAAATAATGAGGGAGATTTTTTAGGCATGAGCAATCAATTCAAAAGTGAAGAAGAACGAAGACAATGGGAACAATTCCAAGCTTTCCAAAATCAACAAAACCAACAGCACCAGCAATACGGACAAAAGAAATCTAAAAAAGGATGGTTCTGGGGTTGTGGTGGTTGTCTAGTATTATTTATTTTAATTATCATCGGTATTTCAGCTTGTACAGCTGGTGTCACTGGTAACCTTGGTGGAAATAGTTCTAAAGAAGCGAACAAAACCCATAAAATCGGTGAAACTGTTAAAAATGGCGACCTTGAAGTCACTGTAAATTCAGTGGAAACTATGAAATCTGTAGGACCGTCTCTTGCACCAACAAACGCTAAAGGTATATTTGTCGTTGCTGATGTGACGATTAAAAACAAAGGTAAAGAAGCGTTAACAATTGATAGTTCAATGTTTAAGTTAAAATCCGGTGATAAAACATTTGAAGCAGATAATACAGGTTCAATGTCTGCTAATCAAAGTGACAATGGTAGTATAGAAAATTCATTTTTCTTACAGCGTATAAATCCTGATAGCACTGCACAAGGTAAAATTGTTTTCGATGTGTCAGAAAACATAGCCAACGCAAAAGATAAAAAATTAGAAGTTATTTCTAGTTTATTTAGCGTCAAGAAGATTACATTTGATTTATCCGATGCTAAAAAAACATCAAAAGCTAAAAAAGACAAGCAAGATACAGAAGTAGCTGTTGCGAGTTCAAATAGCGATAATGTAAATTATGAAGCTTCGGCTACTACACCTGCTACAACTTCTAGTGCGGATACTGATTCTGAAGATAGCGAAAAGTCTAGTAAAGATGAGGATAAACAGAATGCGTCTAAAAGTGATAAATCTAGTGTAGAAAAAAGTGAATCTAATGAGGAAACTGCTACTGTAGAGCCCATGCCCCAGAGCAAACCTACCACTAGTGAAGCACCACCTAGTCAAAATAATCACAACGAAAATAACATGTATGATGCTTCAACAGAATAAATTTTCAGGGTAGCTCAGCTACCCTTCTTTTTCGGTAAAAATAAATATACATAGCAATATAAGGAGATTAAAAAATGAAATTCAAAGCTATCGTTGCAATCACATTATCATTTTCACTATTAACTGCCTGCGGTGCTAATCAACATAAAGAAAATAATAGTAAATCAAATGACACTACTAAAAAGACGCAAGAAACTGACAACACTACACAGTCAAATACAGAAAAGCAAATGACACCACAAGAAGCCGAAGATATCGTTCGAAACGATTACAAAGCAAGAGGTGCTAACGAAAATCAAACTTTAAATTATAAAACAAATCTTGAACGGAGTAATGAACATGAATATTATGTTGAACATCTAGTCCGCGATGCAGTTGGCACACCTTTAAAACGTTGCGCTATTGTTAATCGACACAATGGTACGATTATTAATATTTTTGATGATATGTCAGAAA
>NZ_JACYHC010000713.1:0-1807 GCF_017152085.1 Staphylococcus sp. EG-SA-2 | reverse complement strand
GCTCTATATTCTGTTTCACTACTTTCAAATGTTTCATCATTTCTTCAGATACTCCATCTCTGAAGTCGTGATCTATATTTTTGAAAATTTCTAAAATTTCATTATCTATACTATCATACACTTTTTCTATAAAAGATTTTATACCTTTAAACAACTCATTAATTCTTTCTTTTAATGCATCCAATGCAAAATCAGGTAATAAGTGTTTAACAGCACTAATACTTTCTATTGTTTCATCTGCAACTTCTTCAAGTGAGTTTATTTTACTAATTAAAGTTCTTTCCATTTCTTCTAATTGAAATAAGTTAATCTTATCCTTAAATCCTTCTGATAATTGTTTCTTTCTATCTGCAAAATTTTTATTTTCATTTTCTGAGATGTTAAAACTTTCATTTAAAAAGATTACGCATTCTGCTAACATACCACTTGTTTCACCAGTAATCAGTTTACTCAACGCATCAAGATTTTCTAAATTAAGTTTAATTAAAGTTCCTTTTCCGGAACGTGCAATCGAATCTCCTGTCCAAACATTTATTGGAATTCGCCCATCCATATCTAATGTTATGTTAATAGTCTTTTTTACTTTTTTTCCATTTTTAATTTCTGTATCTTTTACCGACTTAATTTTGATTAGTGGTACAGTATCGTATGTGTTGTCTTTTCTATTTAACTTCCTTTTATAACCTACATGGCTGTCTATTAAAGCATCTAACCTGGGCACACCATCACTAATGTTAACGCGTTTTCCTGGCATATCTTTGATGAATGGATCTTGTAACCATGTTAATAAATCGTTGGTACTATTAAAACTAATCATATTATCAAAGCGTGGTCTAGCAAATTTCTGCCAAGCAGCATAAGGTACCATTGCTGGGTCAGTAGCAACAACTTTTTCATTTGGATGTTTCGCTCCTTGATATTTTGCTCCTGAACCGCCTTCCGAATTACCGCCATCCGCCACAATGGTTTTGTTTTTGTAATTATTTGGACTAACACCATATTTTTGTGTAAAGTTATACTTACTTAATTTATTAGCGTCATTTAGTTTGTCTCTATATAAATCTGCAAATTCGTCTGATTGCTTAAGATAATCCGTTGACTTATTACTATTATCCATTAATTTCGCATTTTGTAACCAATCATCTCCGATATCTAAAGATTTTAATGGATTATTAGGGTTTATTGCCTCATTAGATGTTCCTTGATAAATCATGGTTTGTTCACCAGTTGGTTTTCCTTTTTCATCCAACAATTCATAAATTTTTAAATCTGAGGCACCTTTTTTATTTTTATTTCCATTATCATTATATTCATCAACCTGCTTAAATCTTTTTCCGTTAACTGTAAAATCATTATCTTTATTGATGTCTTGATAAACCCAGTAACTACTCAATTCTGTTAAGTCTCTATCATTAATTTTATTCATCTTCAAATGCTCCAAACGACACTACTTTCTTATCATCAAAACGAGCTTTTTTTGTGCCAATAAGTTTATTTCCTAATTGAGTAGTTATAGTATTCTTGATTGGCATATCTTTTGTTCTTTCAATTTTCTCGGATAAATCTATTACATTATTTATCTTTTCTTTTCTATTTTTTTTATCATTCGTACTAAACAACGTTGCTACTGTATTACTATTAGCAGTATAATCTAACTCTTTTCTAGCTCGTTGCATACCCTCTTTAAATTCTTTATCATTTTTATGAATCAACGGTTCGTAATATTTACGATATTCTTTTAAGTTTCTTGATAAATATGTGATATAAAAGTATTCATTTTGATATCCAACGTTTTGTGTCTTGTTAA
>NZ_JACYHC010000712.1:0-1810 GCF_017152085.1 Staphylococcus sp. EG-SA-2 | reverse complement strand
ATACGGATACATTTTTCTTACTTGTCCAACGTGGACGTAAAGAATCATTTTATGCTGCAGAAATTGCAGGTTTAAATGAATTTGAACGTGCAGGTATCACGGCACCTAGAGTAATTGCAAGTGGCGAGGTTAACGGTGATGCGTATTTAGTGATGACGTATTTAGAAGAAGGGGCTTCAGGGAGTCAACGCCAATTAGGGCAACTCGTAGCTCAATTACACAGTCAGCAACAAGAAGAAGGCAAATTTGGCTTCTCATTACCTTATGAAGGTGGCGATATTTCTTTTGATAATCATTGGCAAGACGATTGGTGTACCATTTTTGTCGACAAGCGCTTGGACCATTTGAAAGATGAGTTGCTAAATAGAGGGCTATGGGATGCCAACGATATCAAAGTATATGACAAAGTGCGACGTCAAATTGTGGCGGAATTAGAAAAGCATCAAAGTAAACCGTCTTTATTACATGGTGACCTATGGGGTGGTAATTATATGTTTTTAAAAGATGGACGTCCTGCATTATTTGATCCAGCACCATTATATGGTGACAGAGAATTCGATATCGGTATTACAACGGTATTTGGTGGTTTTACGAGCGAATTTTATGATGCGTATAATAAACATTATCCACTCGCAAAAGGTGCATCCTATAGACTTGAATTTTATCGTTTATATTTATTGATGGTCCATTTATTGAAATTTGGTGAAATGTACCGTGATAGTGTTGCGCATTCTATGAATAAGATTTTACAAGATACAACAAGTTAGTTATTACGTTAGATTGAGATAATAATATGCACAGATATTTTTACAATGAGAAGCGATACAGCTGCCTCAATAAAAATATTTGTGCTTTTTTATTGTTGGAAAATAAAATTTTAATCGCTATTGTTAATTTCTGTAATGTAAAACAAGGTTGAGTTGCAATAAAAGTTATTTTATAACTTTTTGTTCAATAAAATTCTAGGAATGATACATATTTATTGATACAATAATTTTGAATATAATCATAAAACAATATTTAAGTATAATTGAATGTTTGAATATCATATATTGATACAGTTTCTAATAATTTTAAAATAATTAAAATGGAGAGAGAGGTGTAAATGATGAGTACAGTTCAAAGTGATATTTTTAAGACCAATAGTGCATCATCATCTATTAAAAGCGCTGTTGAAACATGTAATAATGTGTCGAAACCGGATAAAGATGAAAGTACAACAGTAAGTGGAAATAATAATGCTCATAGTGTGATAGATGATTTGATGAGTAAGAATCAATCTGTTGCTGAAGCAATACGAACTGCGAGCGATAATATACAAAAAGTTGGTGAGGCTTTTGACCAAACTGACGTAATGATTGGTAATGAAATTGGTAAAAATTAAAACGTGGTGAAATGATGTCGAATAAACTGGATGAAATCAATAAAATAATCACAGCGAAACATAAGCAAATGGATGACTTATATGATGAAAAGCGAGAGGTTAAAGCATTGATAGATGAAAGTGATGCGCTTAATCATTCGATAGATCAATTATATCAACATTTAGGTGAGCGTTATTATAGTAGCAATATGGCTAGTCGTATGGAACAGTTCCGCGATGAATTTCATTTTGCGAAACGACGTTCAACGGAAGCGTTATACGAGCAGCAACAGCAAATTCAACATGGCATTCGTAAAGCAGAAGAAGAGATGATTGACTTGGAAATGCGAAGGAATGTTGAAATTGAGACGGTGACAAAGGAGGAAAATAAATGGAAACAATAGGAAGCATTATTTATTTAAAAGAAGGTTCGCAAAAGTTAATGAT
>NZ_JACYHC010000711.1:0-1812 GCF_017152085.1 Staphylococcus sp. EG-SA-2 | reverse complement strand
ATACGGATACATTTTTCTTACTTGTCCAACGTGGACGTAAAGAATCATTTTATGCTGCAGAAATTGCAGGTTTAAATGAATTTGAACGTGCAGGTATCACGGCACCTAGAGTAATTGCAAGTGGCGAAGTTAACGGTGATGCGTATTTAGTGATGACGTATTTAGAAGAAGGAGCTTCAGGGAGTCAACGTCAATTAGGTCAACTCGTAGCTCAATTACACAGTCAGCAACAAGAAGAAGGCAAATTTGGCTTCTCATTACCTTATGAAGGTGGCGATATTTCTTTTGATAATCATTGGCAAGATGATTGGCGTACCATTTTTGTCGATAAACGTTTGGATCATTTGAAAGAAGAGTTGCTAAATAGAGGGCTATGGGATGCCAACGATATCAAAGTATATGACAAAGTGCGAAGTCAAATTGTGGAGGAATTAGAAAAGCATCAAAGTAAACCGTCTTTATTACATGGTGATTTATGGGGCGGTAATTATATGTTTTTAAAAGATGGACGTCCTGCATTATTTGATCCAGCACCATTATATGGTGACAGAGAATTTGATATCGGTATTACAACGGTATTTGGTGGTTTTACGAGCGAATTTTACGATGCGTATAATAAACATTATCCGCTCGCAAAAGGAGCATCCTATAGACTTGAATTTTATCGTTTATATTTATTGATGGTGCATTTATTGAAATTTGGTGAGATGTACCGTGATAGTGTTGCGCATTCTATGGATAGGATTTTACAAGGTACAACAAGTTAGTTAAGACGTTAGATTGAGATAAATAGATAATATGCACAGATATTTTATGAAGAGAAGGCCTTCAGTTGCCTCAATAAAAATATTTGTGCTTTTTTATTGCTGGAAAATAAAATTTTAATCGCTATTGTTAATTTCTGTAATGCAAAACAAGGTTGAGTTGCAATAAAAGTGATTTTATAACTTTTTGTTCAATAAAATTCTAGGAATGATACATATTTATTGATACAATAATTTTGAATATAATCACAAAACAATATTTAAGTATTATTGAATGTTTGAATATCATATATTGATACAGTTTCTAATAATTTTAAAATAATTTAAATGGGAAGAGGTGTAAATAATGAGTACAGTTCAAAGTGATATTTTCAAGACTAATAGTGCATCATCATCTATTAAAAGTGCCGTTGAAACATGTAATAATGTGTCGAAACCGGATAAAGATGAAAGTACAACAGTAAGTGGAAATAATAATGCTCATAGTGTGATAGACGATTTGATTAGTAAGAATCAATCTGTTGCTGAAGCAATAAGAAATGCGAGCGATAGTATACAAAAAGTTGGCGAAGAATTTAATCAAACAGACGTAATGATTGGTAATGAAATTGGTAAAAATTAAACCGTGGTGAAATGATGTCGAATAAACTTGATGGAATCAATAAAATGATCACAGCGAAACATAAGCAAATGGATGACTTATATGATGAAAAGCGAGAGGTTAAAGCTTTGATAGACGAAAGTGATGAGCTTAATCATTCGATAGAACAATTATATCAACATTTAGGTGACCGTTATCATAGTAGCAATATGGCTAGTCGTATGGAACAGTTCCGCGATGAATTTCATTTTGCGAAACGACGTTCAACGGAAGCGTTATACGAGCAGCAACAGCAAATTCAACATGGCATTCGTAAAGCGGAAGAAGAGATGATTGACTTGGAAATGCGAAGGAATGTTGAAATTGAGACGGTGACAAAGGAGGAAAATAAATGGAAACAATAGGAAGCATTATTTATTTAAAAGAAGGTTCGCAAAAGTTAATGAT
>NZ_JACYHC010000710.1:0-1815 GCF_017152085.1 Staphylococcus sp. EG-SA-2 | reverse complement strand
CTTTCTTACCTTGGTCAGCATCTGTAAAGTTCACTTGTTGTTTAACAGTGTTTTGGTCATTAATACCATTTTGAAGTTGACCCATTGCTGTATTTAATTCATTAGCAGTATTTTGTGCAGCAGTTACGTCTGCTACTGTCGTTGCATTGTCAATTTGACTAGTTGCTGCAGTTGATTGCGCGTTATTCAAGTTACTATATGAAGCTAATGCACGTTTTGCTGTTTCTTTCGCTTGAGCAACTTTATTATCACCATTCAAGTCGTTTTTAGCTTGATTCAATTGGTTAAGCGCTGCTTGAACTTGTGTTTCATTCGCGTTACTGCCATTTGCATTAGTAATTGCTTCTGCTTGTGTAACTGCAGTATCATACGCCTGTTGTTTTGGTTGATCCGCATCTGTGTAATTGACACTACGTTTCGTATTATCCTTTTCAGCAAGTGCATGTTTCAAATTACCCATCGCTGTGTTTAACGATGTTGCTTTATTTTTAGCCGCTGTGACAGCTGCAAGATTTGGTGCTTGATCCACTTCAGCATTTGCCGCAGTTCGTTGTGCATTGTTCAAGTCTGTCAAACGACCGATATCTGATTTCGCAGTTTGTTTTGCTGCTGCTAATTTTTCATCACCGTTCAATGCAGACTTCGCACTGTTCACTTGGCTCGCTTTTTGGTTAATTGTATCAGGATTCATTTCAGGGTTATTCGTTGCACTAATAATACCTTCAGCATTAGTTACCGCATCATTGTATGCATTTTGTAAATCTGCATTCGCGTCTTGATAATCTTCGCTTGATTTAGTCGCATCTTTAGAAGCAATACTTTGTCTTAATTGATTCATTGCTTGATTTAAAGTACCAGCATTTGCTTGGATGCCTTGAACACCAGCAACAGTTGTACCACGTTCAATTTGTTCTGTTAAGTTTGCTTTTTGAGCATTAGTTAAATGTGACATTGTCGCTAATTGTTGTTTAGCTGTGTTCTTCGCTTCATTTAATCGCGCGTCACCATTTAATGCTGTTTTAGCAGTATTCACACGTTGTAATGCTTGTTCAACGGCTACTTTATTGTCATTTGAACCAGCTGTTTTATCTAATAACGTTTTAGCTGCTGTTACAGCATCATTGTATGCAGTTTGTTTATCTCTATCTGCTTCAGTATATTTCTGAGCTGCTTTTGTAGCTGCTTCGTCATTAATACCACGTTGTAAGTTGCTCATTGCAGTATTTAATTCAGATGCCATTGTAGACACTTGATTTACACCTGCAACTGTTGTCGCACCTTCAATTTGTGATTTCAATGCTGCTTTTTGTGCATTATTAATTGATGTAAGGTTATTCAATGCATTTTTCGCAGTTGTCTTAGCGTTCGCAACATTTTGATTACCGTTCAATTCGTTTTTAGCACGTTGTACATTTTGTAACGCAGTTTCGACACCGTCTTTTGCAGTATTTGGACCTTGTGCTTTATTTAAAATTTGTTCAGCTTGCGTCACTGCATTTGTATATGCATTACGTTTCGCTTCATCTGCATCAGTGAAGTTAACACCTTGCTTAATCGTATTTTGATCTTGAATACCATTTTTCAAGTTCGTCATAGCTGTATTTAATGCGTCCGCATTATTTTGCGCTTGTGTTACTTCATTAACATGCGTTGCACCTTCGATTTGGCGTTTCGCTGCATCTTTTTGTGCATTAGTTAAGTCACTTAAGCCATTCAAATGTTGCTTCGCATTTGTTTGCGCAGTTCTTAAGTTTTCTTGACCGTTTAACGCTTGTTGTTTAGCTGTCACTTGGTCTTTCGCTTGATTAATTTCTT
>NZ_JACYHC010000709.1:0-1815 GCF_017152085.1 Staphylococcus sp. EG-SA-2 | reverse complement strand
CTTTCTTACCTTGGTCAGCATCTGTAAAGTTCACTTGTTGTTTAACAGTGTTTTGGTCATTAATACCATTTTGAAGTTGACCCATTGCTGTATTTAATTCATTAGCAGTATTTTGTGCAGCAGTTACACCTGCTACTGTCGTTGCATTGTCAATTTGACTAGTTGCTGCAGTTGATTGCGCATTATTCAAGTTACTATATGAAGCTAATGCACGTTTCGCTGACTCTTTTGCTTGAGCAACTTTATTATCACCATTCAAGTCATTTTTAGCTTGATTCAATTGGTTTAGTGCTGCTTGAACTGTTGTTTCATTCGCGTTGCTGCCATTAGCATTAGTAATTGCTTCTGCTTGTGTAACCGCAGTATCATACGCTTGTTGTTTTGGTTGATCCGCATCTGTGTAATTGACACTACGTTTCGTATTATCCTTTTCAGCAAGTGCATGTTTCAAATTACCCATCGCTGTGTTTAACGATGTTGCTTTATTTTTAGCCGCTGTAACAGCTGCAAGATTTGGTGCTTGATCCACTTCAGCATTTGCCGCAGTTCGTTGTGCATTGTTCAAGTCTGTCAAACGACCGATATCTGATTTCGCAGTTTGTTTTGCTGCTGCTAATTTTTCATCACCGTTCAATGCAGACTTCGCACTGTTCACTTGGCTCGCTTTTTGGTTAATTGTATCAGGATTCATTTCAGGGTTATTCGTTGCACTAATAATACCTTCAGCATTAGTTACCGCATCATTGTATGCATTTTGTAAATCTGCATTCGCGTCTTGATAATCTTCGCTTGATTTAGTCGCATCTTTAGAAGCAATACTTTGTCTTAATTGATTCATTGCTTGATCTAAAGTACCGGCATTAGCTTGAATACCTTGAACACCTGCAACAGTCGTACCACTTTCGATTTGCGATGTTAAGTTTGCTTTTTGAGCATCAGTTAAGTGTGACATTGTCGCTACTTGTTGTTTAGCTGTGTTCTTCGCTTCATTTAAGCGCGCATCACCATTTAATGCAGTTTTAGCAGTATTCACACGTTGTAATGCTTGTTCAACGGCTGCTTTATTTTCATTTGTGCCAGCTGTTTTATCTAATAACGTTTTAGCTGCCGTTACAGCATCATTGTATGCAGTTTGTTTATCTCTATCTGCATCAGTATATTTCTGAGCTGCTTTTGTAGCTGCTTCATCGTTAATACCACGTTGTAAGTTGCTCATTGCAGTATTTAATTCAGATGCTGTTGTAGACACTTGATTTACACCTGCAACTGTTGTAGCACCTTCAATTTGTGATTTCAACGCTTCTTTTTGTGCGTTGTTGATTGATGTTAAGTTATTCAATGCATTTTTCGCAGTTGTCTTAGCATTCGCAACATTTTGATTACCGTTCAATTCGTTTTTAGCACGTTGTACATTTTGTAACGCAGATTCAACATTGTCTTTTGCAGTATTTGGACCTTGTGCTTTATTTAAAATTTGTTCAGCTTGCGTCACTGCATTTGTATATGCATTACGTTTCGCTTCATCTGCATCAGTGAAGTTAACACCTTGCTTAATCGTATTCTGATCTTGAATACCATTTTTCAAGTTCGTCATAGCTGTATTTAATGCATCCGCATTATTTTGTGCTTGTGTTACTTCATTAACATGCGTTGCACCCTCGATTTGACGTTTCGCCGCTTCTTTTTGAGCATTAGTTAAGTCACTTAAGCCATTCAAATGTTGCTTCGCATTTGTTTGCGCAGTTCTTAAGTTTTCTTGACCGTTTAACGCTTGTTGTTTAGCTGTCACTTGGTCTTTCGCTTGATTAATTTCTT
>NZ_JACYHC010000708.1:0-13682 GCF_017152085.1 Staphylococcus sp. EG-SA-2 | reverse complement strand
TTAATGATGGTAAAGTTGGCCCAATTACACGTCAACTACAAGAAGGATTTGAAAAGTATATAGAGTCACACAGTATTTAAAATTCTTTCATCATATTTTTAGATTAAATTACTTAAATTTATCAACTTTCGTAAGTGAATTATGTTATAATTTAAAACGAAGCTTAAAAGTGTTGTTTAGAAAACACATATTAGTAAAAAGTGCCATTTTGTTTCTCATTTTCAGTTGAAATATAATGATAAAAATTATAAAATTTTCTATGAGTTACAAATATGATGTGCATCATATTTTACTAAGTACGTAAATGTTACAGTTCATAAATTTATGCTAACCATGAAAATGGGATAGCAATTATTTTGAAAACTAGAGTTTATCGCCTACAGAGATTCAAAAACATGTAGTTTTAGACACGGTAACATTATATGTCAAGTAAGTGACTATAGAATGTATGGTGTCAATGACAGACATTACGATTTAAAATTAGTCGTGTAATGTAGGCATTGGTTGAGGATTTACAATAATTATCTGGACATAATATTTGTACCAGTATGGTGTTATAAATTAGAATATATGGCTCTTGAAAAACCTATTTCTAGAGCCATTTTCTAATTGAAAGTGAGGTGGACGAGTTGGAGCAGTTTTATCAATTAGGGTGGACACTTGATTCTGCAGGTGGTGCATCTGGCGAAGCATATATGGCTGAACAAGATGGACAAAAGTTGTTTTTAAAACGAAATTCAAATCCATTTATTGCGGCATTATCAGCAGAAGGTATTGTGCCCAAATTAGTATGGACGAAGCGCATAGAAACAGGCGAGGTTGTTACAGCACAACATTGGAAAAATGGCCGTGAACTATCTTCAAACGAAATGAAGCAAACAAGAGTTGCACATTTATTAAAGAAGATACACAATTCTAGACCTTTATTAAGTATGTTAAAGCGTATGGAAATGGAACCTATTACTCCTGAGATTATGCTTAATAAAATTAATGCCTCTTTATCAAGAGAAGTTTTAACACATCATATTGTGAGAAAATCATTAACCTATTTAGAAGAGCATATACCGAGTTTAGATTCGCGTTTTTTCACTGTTGTACATGGTGATGTGAATCATAATAATTGGTTATTATCCGATCGAGATGAACTATTTTTAGTTGATTGGGAAGGTGCAATGATTGCAGACCCGGCAATTGATATCGGAATGCTGCTTTACAACTATGTTCCACAACAACAATGGTCTGAATGGCTTGAAACATATGGTGTTCAAGAGAGCTTGAATTTAAATAAACGTATGAAATGGTATACGGTAATTCAATCTATAGGTCTTGTTCAATGGTATGAAGAGCAAAAAAGATATAAGGATATGAACACTTGGCTTAAATTCCTAAATGAAGTTATGAATAGTAACATGTTTATTTAAGAGGAGAATAAAATATGAGAGTTCGATACAAACCATGGGCTGAAGATTATTTAAAAGATCATCCTGAATTGGTTGACATGGAAGGTCAACATGCAGGGAAAATGACTGAATGGTTTGATAAAACGCAACCGATACACATTGAAATTGGTTCGGGTATGGGGCAGTTTATTACAACATTAGCTGCTCAAAATCCTCATATTAACTATATTTCAATGGAACGTGAGAAAAGTATCGTTTATAAAGTATTGGATAAAGTTAAAGAGATGGGTTTAACAAATTTAAAGATTATTTGTAATGACGCCATTGAATTAAATGAATATTTTAAAGACGGCGAAGTTTCGCGTATTTATTTGAACTTTTCAGATCCATGGCCAAAAAATCGTCATGCAAAACGACGTTTAACGTATCATACGTTTTTAGCGTTGTATCAACAAATCTTAAATGATGAAGGAGATTTACATTTTAAAACTGATAACAGAGGACTATTTGCCTACAGTTTAGAAAGTATGTCTCAATTTGGAATGTATTTTACAAAAATAAATCTAAATTTACATCAAGAAGACGATGGCAGTAATATTTTAACAGAATATGAAAAGAAATTTTCGGATAAAGGGTCACGTATTTATCGTATGGAAGCGAAATTCCATTCACAAAAATAAAACACTTATGAGGGTATGTACACATACAATCATAAGTGTTTTTTCGTACTATAATGGTTCTATAGATAAAGGTTCTATAATAAATCGGACTGATGGAAAAAAGTATTTTACTTTTCATCTGTCCGATTTTTTGATTTTGAATATAAAAAAAGCGCAATTATCTCTATAATTAAAAGTGACTAAACAAATAACTAAAGGAGATAATGCGCCTATAAACAATGTTATACTAAATACCTTTGATTTAAAAGAATAAAGCTTGCATTTTACTTGTAAATTTTAATTATTAATTTAAAATTACAGGCCGATGGTTATGATGCATTTACATATAATATGATTGCATTAATCTTTATAAGTAGTTAGAAGTGTATTAGTGTGGGGCGTTTCGTTTTTGTTCGCATTTATGAATAGTGATATGATGTAATAAATACATGCTAATTGTAATAACGAATACAGAAAGAATAGGTGATGTTATGAAGATCGGGGATATATCTATTCATTATCTAAATGGTGGCAATACAAAAATGGATGGCGGTGCAATGTTTGGTGTTGTTCCGAAGCCGTTGTGGTCAAAGCAATACAATGCAAATGAACGAAATCAAATCAATTTACCGACACATCCAATTTTGATTCAAACGGCTCAATATAATTTGATTATAGATGCGGGTATTGGTAATGGTAAATTATCTGAAAAGCAATTACGTAATTTTGGAGTAGATGAAGAAAGTCATATAATTGCTGATTTGGCAAATTATAATTTAACGCCAAAGGATATTGATTATGTGCTAATGACACATATGCATTTTGATCATGCTGCCGGTTTGACTGATCAAGCGGGACATGCAATTTTTGAAAATGCGATTCATGTTGTGCAACAAGATGAATGGCATGAGTTTATTGCACCTAATATAAGAAGTAAATCAACTTACTGGGATAAGAATAAAGGCGATTATAGTAACAAGTTGATTTTATTCGAAAAACATTTTGAACCGGTTCCGGGTATCAAGATGCAACATAGTGGAGGTCATAGCTTTGGCCACACGATTATTACGATTGAAAGTCAAGGAGATAAAGCAGTTCATATGGGTGATATATTCCCAACTACTGCACATAAAAATCCTCTATGGGTAACGGCATATGATGATTATCCTATGCAATCGATTCGTGAAAAAGAACGCATGATACCATATTTTATTCAGCAACAATATTGGTTCTTGTTTTATCATGATGAAAACTACTTTGCTGTAAAATACAGCGATGATGGTGAAAACATAGATGCATATATTTTACGTGAAACATTAGTTGATAATAACTAAAATAAAGATGTATTACTAAACAAATTTTCAAAAATAAAAAAATGAGCCACATCCAATCTTACTAATTAGGGTGTGGCTCATTTTTAAGTTTTACGATCCAAATCAAATATGGATAAAATTCGTATTAACGCTCTACAATGTTAATGACTTCACCAGTATATGCATCTGCATAAAAATCATAATGAATATTTTGACCATTTTTAATAGTTGTAATTCCACCTTGATAAACTAAACGGTATTTATCAGTTTCAGGATGAACGAATGGTTCATAAACGATATATGAGCCTTTGACATTCATAAAATATGATTTTACTTCATTAAGTACTTTAACGGGATTATAGCGTTTACGATTAATATATTGGATGATTGAAATGGTAGAAATAATTACAATGGCTACTGCAATTATTGTTGGAATTATATATTTCAGTTTAGTCATCATTTATGCTCCCTTGATTTCAAATTCATATCATTAGTTTACCATATTGAAGATGATATAATAACTTATAAGGAGTGAGAACTTTTATGAACATAAATAAAAAAGTAACATTACAACGAATTCAAACTTTAACTGAGCTTCATGGGGCACCAGGTTTTGAAGAAGAAGTAAAAAATTATATGACTCAGCAAATGGCGCCGTATGTAGATGAATTTATTGAAAATCGTATGGGTGGATTTTTTGGTGTGAAAAAATCTAAAAATCCAAATGCAAAACGTGTAATGATTGCAGCACATATGGATGAAATCGGATTTATGATTACAAATATCACTAAAAATGGAATGATTCAATTCACAAATTTAGGTGGTGTTGCAAATGATATTTGGCAAGGACAACGCTTAGTAATTAAAAATAGAAATGGCGATAAAATTATCGGTGTTGTTTCTAATATACCTAAACATTTTCGTACTGGTAGTGAAGGTGCACCGGAAATTAAAGATTTAACATTAGATATAGGTGCTCAAAATGAAGATGAGGTGCGTGAGCGCGGAATAGATATAGGAGATACAATTGTACCTCACACGCCATTCACACAGTTATCTGAACATCGATATAGTGCTAAAGCATGGGATAATCGTTATGGTTGTGTCTTGGCAATTGAAATACTAGAATTATTAAAAGATATAGAATTAGATGTAGACTTGTATGTTGGCGCAAATGTTCAAGAAGAGGTTGGATTACGAGGTGCGAAAGCATCTGCAGAGATGATAGACCCAGACGTTGCATTTGTAGTCGATTGTTCACCTGCCAATGACGTTAAAGGAAACCAACCATTATCTGGTGAACTTGGTAAAGGGACGTTAATTCGCATAAAAGACGGTACAATGATTTTAAAGCCTGTATTTAGAGATTATTTATTAAAGTTAGTAGAAGCACATGACATTGAACATCAATACTATATGTCACCAGGTGGAACAGATGGTGGAGAAATTCATAAAGCTAATATTGGTATTCCGACTGCAGTTATTGGTGTATGTGCACGATATATTCATAGTACAGACTCAGTATTTGATATAAGAGACTATTTTGCAGCTAGATCTTTACTTTCAGAAGCCATTTGTAATTTAGATAATAATCAAATAGAAACATTACAATATAAATAATCGGGTAATAACAACTATTATCTCTAAATAGTTATATATAATCATTAATTAAGGAGACATAAAAATGAAACAACTTGAATCAGAACAACAATTTGAATCTTTAAAACAAGGTGCTACAGTATTTGAATTCACTGCAGGCTGGTGTCCAGATTGTAGAGTGATAGAACCAGATTTACCGGAATTAGAAGCGAGATATCCTATGTTTGACTTCGTATCAGTAGACCGTGACAAATTTATGGATATTTGTATTGAAAATGGTATTATGGGGATTCCAAGTTTTCTAGTATATAAAAATGGTGAACTGCTTGGAAGTTATATTGGAAAAGAACGAAAATCAATTGAACAGATAGATGCATTTTTAGCTCAATATGTGTAATTTAGACTAGAGAAAAACGGGGTAATACTCGTTTTTCTCTGTTACTATGTGTTGATTTATTGTAAACTATTATAAGGTGCGAAATTAGGAGTGTTACATATGAATACCTTTCAAATGAGAGATAAATTAAAGGAACGTTTAAGCCATTTAGACGTTGATTTTAAATTTAATCGTGAAGAAGAAACTTTGCGTATTTATCGAACAGATAATAACAAAGGTATCACGATTAAACTTAACGCTATAGTCGCAAAATATGAAGATAAAAAAGAAAAAATTGTAGATGAAATTGTTTATTACGTTGATGAAGCTATTGCACAAATGGCAGATAAAACCCTTGAGAGTATATCATCTAGTCAAATTATGCCTGTCATTAGAGCGACTAGCTTTGATAAAAAAACTAAACAAGGTGTTCCTTTTATCTATGATGAGCATACTGCAGAAACAGCAGTTTATTATGCAGTCGATTTAGGGAAATCATATCGTCTAATTGACGAAAGCATGTTAGAGGATTTGAAGTTAACTGAACAACAAATAAGAGAAATGTCTCTGTTTAATGTTAGAAAATTGTCAAATTCATATACGACTGATGAAGTAAAAGGTAATATTTTTTATTTTATTAACTCAAATGACGGGTATGATGCAAGTAGGATACTAAATACTGCATTTTTAAATGAAATTGAGGCACAATGTCAAGGCGAAATGCTCGTAGCAGTGCCACACCAAGATGTGTTAATTATTGCAGATATACGCAATAAAACAGGATATGATGTGATGGCACATTTAACAATGGAATTTTTCACTAAAGGTCTAGTTCCAATTACATCATTATCCTTTGGATATAAACAGGGTCATCTTGAACCGATATTTATTTTAGGTAAAAATAATAAACAAAAAAGAGATCCAAACGTGATTCAGCGTTTAGAAGCAAATCGTCGTAAATTTAATAAAGATAAATAGAAATAATTGGATAAGGAGTTTTGTCATAATGAATTTATTTTACAATCCTAAATATGTAGGAGATGTCGCATTTTTACAAATTGAACCAGTTGAAGGTGAATTAAACTACAATAAAAAAGGTAATGTTGTTGAAATTACTAATGAAGGTAATGTTGTAGGTTATAATATTTTTGAAATTTCAAAAGATATAACAATTGAAGAAAAAGGTCATATTAAATTAACTGATGAACTTGTAAATGTATTCCAAAAGCGTATTTCAGAAGCTGGTTTTGATTATAAATTAAATGCTGATCTATCACCGAAATTTGTAGTTGGCTACGTTGAAACTAAAGACAAACATCCTGATGCAGATAAATTAAGTGTACTAAATGTAAACGTTGGAAATGACACATTACAAATTGTATGTGGCGCGCCTAACGTTGAAGCTGGACAGAAAGTTGTTGTTGCTAAAGTAGGTGCAGTGATGCCTAGCGGTATGGTAATTAAAGATGCTGAATTACGTGGTGTTGCCTCAAGCGGTATGATTTGTTCAATGAAAGAATTGAATTTACCTAATGCACCTGAAGAAAAAGGTATTATGGTATTAAATGACAGCTATGAAATTGGACAAGCATTTTTTGAATAATTAAGGAAGGTAGTGAAAATATGAGCTGGTTTGATAAATTATTCGGCGAAGATAATGATTCAAATGATGACTTGATTCATAGAAAGAAAAAAAGACGTCAAGAATCACAAAATATAGATAACGATCATGACTCATTACTGCCTCAAAATAATGATATTTATAGTCGTCCGAGGGGAAAATTCCGTTTTCCTATGAGCGTAGCTTATGAAAATGAAAATGTTGAACAATCTGCAGATACTATTTCAGATGAAAAAGAACAATACCATCGAGACTATCGCAAACAAAGCCACGATTCTCGTTCACAAAAACGACATCGCCGTAGAAGAAATCAAACAACTGAAGAACAAAATTATAGTGAACAACGTGGGAATTCTAAAATATCACAGCAAAGTATAAAATATAAAGATCATTCACATTACCATACGAATAAGCCAGGTACATATGTTTCTGCAATTAATGGTATTGAGAAGGAAACGCACAAGTCAAAAACACATAATATGTATTCTAATAATACAAATCATCGTGCTAAAGATTCAACTCCAGATTATCACAAAGAAAGTTTCAAGACTTCAGAGGTACCGTCAGCTATTTTTGGCACAATGAAACCTAAAAAGTTAGAAAATGGTCGTATCCCTGTAAGTAAACCTTCAGAAAAAGTTGAGTCAGATAAACAAAAATATGATAAATATGTAGCTAAGACGCAAACGTCTCAAAATAAACAATTAGAACAAGAAAAACAAAATGATAGTGTTGTCAAACAAGGAACTGCATCTAAATCATCTGATGAAAATGTATCATCAACAACAAAATCAATGCCTAATTATTCAAAAGTTGATAATACTATCAAAATTGAAAATATTTATGCTTCACAAATTGTTGAAGAAATTAGACGTGAACGAGAACGTAAAGTGCTTCAAAAGCGTCGATTTAAAAAAGCGTTGCAACAAAAGCGTGAAGAACATAAAAACGAAGAGCAAGATGCAATACAACGTGCAATTGATGAAATGTATGCTAAACAAGCGGAACGCTATGTTGGTGATAGTTCATTAAATGATGATAGTGACTTAACAGATAATAGTACAGATGCTAGTCAGCTTCATACAAATGGCATAGAGAATGAAACTGTATCAAATGATGAAAATAAACAAGCGTCAATACAAAATGAAGACACTAATGACACTCATGTAGATGAAAGTCCATACAATTATGAGGAAGTTAGTTTGAATCAAGTATCGACAACAAAACAATTGTCAGATGATGAAGTTACGGTTTCGAATGTAACGTCTCAACATCAATCAGCACTACAACATAACGTTGAAGTAAATGATAAAGATGAACTAAAAAATCAATCCAGATTAATTGCTGATTCAGAAGAAGATGGAGCAACGAATAAAGAAGAATATTCAGGAAGTCAAATCGATGATGCAGAATTTTATGAATTAAATGATACAGAAGTAGATGAGGATACTACTTCAAATATCGAAGATAATACCAATAGAAACGCGTCTGAAATGCATGTAGACGCTCCTAAAACGCAAGAGCACGCAGTAACTGAATCTCAAGTTAATAATATCGATAAAACGGTTGATAATGAAATTGAATTAGCACCGCGTCATAAAAAAGATGACCAAACAAACTTAAATGTCAACTCATTGAAAACGAATGATGTGAATGATGGTCATGTTGTGGAAGATTCAAGCATGAATGAAATAGAAAAGCATAACGCAGAAATTACAGAAAATGTGCAAAACGAAGCAGCTGAAAGTGAACAAAATGTCGAAGAGAAAACTATTGAAAACGTAAATCCAAAGAAACAGACTGAAAAGGTTTCAACTTTAAGTAAAAGACCATTTAATGTTGTCATGACGCCATCTGATAAAAAGCGTATGATGGATCGTAAAAAGCATTCAAAAGTCAATGTGCCTGAATTAAAGCCTGTACAAAGTAAACAAGCTGTGAGTGAAAGCAAGCCTGCGAGTCAAGCCGCACCATCATCAAGATCTGATTCACAAGAGTCAAACACAAATGCATATAAAACAAATAATATGACATCAAACAATGTTGAGAACAATCAACTTATTGGTCATGCAGAAACAGAAAATGATTATCAAAATGCACAACAATATTCAGAGCAGAAACCTTCTGCTGATTCAACTCAAACGGAAATATTTGAAGAAAGCCAAGATGATAATCAATTGGAAAATGAGCAAGTTGATCAATCAACTTCGTCTTCAGTTTCAGAAGTAAGCGACATAACTGAAGAAAGCGAAGAAACAACACATCCAAACAATACTAGTGGACAACAAGATAATGATGATCAACAAAAAGATTTACAGCCTTCATTTTCAAATCAAAATGAAGATACAGCTAATGAAAATAGACCTCGGACGAACCAACAAGATGTTGCAACAAATCAAGCTGTACAAACATCTAAGCCGATGATTCGTAAAGGCCCAAATATTAAATTGCCAAGTGTTTCATTACTAGAAGAACCACAAGTTATTGAGTCGGACGAGGACTGGATTACAGATAAAAAGAAAGAACTGAATGACGCATTATTTTACTTTAATGTACCTGCAGAAGTACAAGATGTAACTGAAGGTCCAAGTGTTACAAGATTTGAATTATCAGTTGAAAAAGGTGTTAAAGTTTCAAGAATTACGGCATTACAAGATGACATTAAAATGGCATTGGCAGCGAAAGATATTCGTATAGAAGCGCCTATTCCAGGAACTAGTCGTGTTGGTATTGAAGTTCCGAACCAAAATCCAACGACAGTCAACTTACGTTCTATTATTGAATCTCCAAGTTTTAAAAATGCTGAATCTAAATTAACAGTTGCGATGGGGTATAGAATTAATAATGAACCATTACTTATGGATATTGCTAAAACGCCACACGCACTAATTGCAGGTGCAACTGGATCAGGGAAATCAGTTTGTATCAATAGTATTTTGATGTCTTTACTATATAAAAATCACCCTGAGGAATTAAGATTATTACTTATCGATCCAAAAATGGTTGAATTAGCTCCTTATAATGGTTTGCCACATTTAGTTGCACCGGTAATTACAGATGTCAAAGCAGCTACACAGAGTTTAAAATGGGCCGTAGAAGAAATGGAACGACGTTATAAGTTATTTGCACATTACCATGTACGTAATATAACAGCATTTAACAAAAAAGCACCATATGATGAAAGAATGCCAAAAATTGTCATTGTAATTGATGAGTTGGCTGATTTAATGATGATGGCTCCGCAAGAAGTTGAGCAGTCTATTGCTAGAATTGCTCAAAAAGCAAGAGCATGTGGTATTCATATGTTAGTAGCTACGCAAAGACCATCTGTCAATGTAATTACAGGTTTAATTAAAGCCAACATACCAACAAGAATTGCATTTATGGTATCATCAAGTGTAGATTCGAGAACGATATTAGACAGTGGTGGAGCAGAACGCTTGTTAGGATATGGCGATATGTTATATCTTGGTAGCGGTATGAATAAACCGATTAGAGTTCAAGGTACATTTGTTTCTGATGACGAAATTGATGATGTTGTTGATTTTATCAAACAACAAAGAGAACCGGACTATCTATTTGAAGAAAAAGAATTGTTGAAAAAAACACAAACACAATCACAAGATGAATTATTTGATGATGTTTGTGCATTTATGGTTAATGAAGGACATATTTCAACATCATTAATCCAAAGACATTTCCAAATTGGCTATAATAGAGCAGCAAGAATTATCGATCAATTAGAGCAACTCGGTTATGTTTCGAGTGCTAATGGTTCAAAACCAAGGGATGTTTATGTTACGGAAGCAGATTTAAATAAAGAATAATTATGAGTAAGGAGTTTTATATAATGACACACTATCATTTTGTCGGAATTAAAGGTTCTGGCATGAGTTCATTAGCACAAATCATGCATGATTTAGGACATGAAGTTCAAGGATCGGATATTGAGAACTACGTATTTACAGAAGTTGCTCTTAGAAATAAGGGGATAAAAATATTACCATTTGATGCTAATAACATAAAAGAAGATATGGTAGTTATACAAGGTAATGCATTCGCGAGTAGCCATGAAGAAATAGTACGTGCACATCAATTGAAATTAGATGTTGTAAGTTATAATGATTTTTTAGGACAGATTATTGATCAATATACTTCAGTAGCTGTAACTGGTGCACATGGTAAAACTTCTACAACAGGTTTATTATCACATGTTATGAATGGTGATAAAAAGACTTCATTTTTAATTGGTGATGGCACAGGTATGGGATTGCCTGAAAGTGATTATTTCGCTTTTGAGGCATGTGAATATAGACGTCACTTTTTAAGTTATAAACCTGATTACGCAATTATGACAAATATTGATTTCGATCATCCTGATTATTTTAAAGATATTAATGATGTTTTTGATGCATTCCAAGAAATGGCACATAATGTTAAAAAAGGTATTATTGCTTGGGGTGATGATGAACATCTACGTAAAATTGAAGCAGATGTTCCAATTTATTATTATGGATTTAAAGATTCGGATGACATTTATGCTCAAAATATTCAAATTACGGATAAAGGTACTGCTTTTGATGTGTATGTGGATGGTGAGTTTTATGATCACTTCCTGTCTCCACAATATGGTGACCATACAGTTTTAAATGCATTAGCTGTAATTGCGATTAGTTATTTAGAGAAGCTAGATGTTACAAATATTAAAGAAGCATTAGAAACGTTTGGTGGTGTTAAACGTCGTTTCAATGAAACTACAATTGCAAATCAAGTTATTGTAGATGATTATGCACACCATCCAAGAGAAATTAGTGCTACAATTGAAACAGCACGAAAGAAATATCCACATAAAGAAGTTGTTGCAGTATTTCAACCACACACTTTCTCTAGAACACAAGCATTTTTAAATGAATTTGCAGAAAGTTTAAGTAAAGCAGATCGTGTATTCTTATGTGAAATTTTTGGATCAATTAGAGAAAATACTGGCGCATTAACGATACAAGATTTAATTGATAAAATTGAAGGTGCATCGTTAATTAATGAAGATTCTATTAATGTATTAGAACAATTTGATAATGCTGTTGTTTTATTTATGGGTGCAGGTGATATTCAAAAATTACAAAATGCATATTTAGATAAATTAGGCATGAAAAATGCGTTTTAATATGTTTATAATAGAGTAGTATGGGTATTTATTATTAATGACATTATTACATGTTAATTAGGAGGCGTTTTTAATGGATTGGATTTTACCAATTGCTGGAATTATCGCTGCGATTGCATTCTTAATTTTATGTATCGGTATCGTAGCTGTATTAAATTCTGTTAAGAAAAACTTAGATTATGTTGCAAAAACACTTGACGGTGTAGAAGGTCAAGTTCAAGGTATTACTCGTGAAACAACAGATTTACTTCATAAAGTAAACCGTTTAACTGAGGATATCCAAGGTAAAGTAGATCGTTTAAACTCAGTTGTAGATGCTGTTAAAGGTATCGGTGACTCAGTACAAACGTTAAACAGCTCTGTAGATCGTGTAACAAATTCAATTACACATAATATTTCTCAAAATGAAGATAAAATCTCACAAGTTGTTCAATGGTCAAATGTTGCAATGGAAATTGCAGACAAATGGCAAAATAGACACTACCGTCGTGGAAGTGCAAATTACAAAGCTAATAATGTAGCAACTGATGCAAATCATAGCTATACTTCTAGAGTAGATAAATAATTAATAATTAAACAAATGCACTTAAATGAGATTGTTACTTATTTAAGTGCATTTGTTATAGGAGGATATACAAATGACGCAGCAACAAAATGATAAAAGAACATTAAAAAATAAACACACTTATCAAAATGAACCACTACCAAACCGTAAAGATTTTGTTGTTAGTTTTATAACTGGCGCGCTTGTTGGTTCAGCTTTAGGTTTGTATTTTAAAAATAAAGTTTATCAAAAAGCAGATGATTTAAAAGTCAAAGAACAAGAACTGTCGCAAAAGTTTGAAGAAAGAAAAACGCAACTTGAAGAAACGGTTGCCTATACAAAAGAACGTGTTGAAGGATTTTTAAACAAATCTAAAAATGAGCAAGCGGCATTAAAGGCACAACAAGCAGCGATAAAAGAAGAAGCAAGTGCAAATAATTTAAGTGATACATCACAAGAAGCACAAGAGATTCAAGAAGCTAAAAGAGAAGCACAAGCAGAAGCGGATAAAAGTGTGGCTGTATCAAATGAAGAGTCAAAAGCATCGGCATTAAAAGTACAACAAGCAGCAATAAAAGAAGAAGCAAGTGCAAATAATTTAAGTGACACGTCACAAGAGGCACAAGAGATTCAAGAAGCTAAAAAAGAAGCACAAGCAGAAACAGATAAAAGTGCAGCTGTATCAAATGAAGAACCAAAAGCAGTGGCATTGAAAGCACAACAAGCAGCGATAAAAGAAGAAGCAAGTGCAAATAATTTAAGTGATACATCACAAGAGGCACAAGAGGTTCAAGAAGCTAAAAAAGAAGCACAAGCAGAGAAAGACAGTGACACATCAACTAAAGATGCAAGTGCAGCAAAGGTAGAAGTATCAAAACCAGAGTCACAAGCTGAAAGATTAGCAAACGCTGCAAAACAGAAGCAAGCTAAATTAACACCAGGTTCAAAAGAGAGTCAATTAACTGAAGCGTTATTTGCAGAAAAACCAGTTGCTAAAAATGACTTG
>NZ_JACYHC010000707.1:0-1816 GCF_017152085.1 Staphylococcus sp. EG-SA-2 | reverse complement strand
TATTCATGTATTACTCTTATTGTATTTGGTAAAATTTCATTCAATTTTTTTAAATCATTGTAACCATATTTAAAAACAGGTTGTGAGGATAACTTTGATACCGATTGATGTCTCTTTGTATTATTCGCAATTGTTTTTGAGCAAAATTCAATCGCAAATGTCAAATTATGATCTCCCATCTTTTTGATAATAGTGTCCAATAATTGAGTCATTACACTCTCATCAAAATACATCAATACACCTTCAATAATAAACAATATATCTGACTTACTATTAAAAAATTTATAATTTTTGACATCATCAATCCAACTGTAATCTAGCATAGATTTAGATATCATCTTATAACTATTACTTTCTTTAAAAAATGTTTTTCGTATTTCTATTGATTCTGGTACATCTAAATCTATCCATGATATTTTTTCTTTATTAAATCTTTGAAACCTTGTATCTAAGCCACAACCTATATTGACCACGATTAAATCTTTATTATCCTTGATAAGCCTCTTAGTAACACAATCTATTATCACAGTACGTATACTAATTCCAATTTGAGACATGTCATCACATGTAACATTTTTGTACATATCATCTAAACCATCAAATATTTTTTTAGATAGTGCGTCTTTTATTATTGGTTTTTCGTTTTCGTACTCTTTTGCTCGAGCTATCAAAGGAATTAACATTGATTCGGGAATTCCAACCAGTTGCTTCATTTAATCACTCCTTAAAAACATTAGTACCAATGCATAAGAAAATTTTTACAACTTATTTCTATTATTTTTTATTTAAAATTTCTTTTTTTAATTTACTTCTCAAATGTTCTAATGTAATAGGATCTGTGAACCAATAATCTTCTGCTTTATATGAAATTACATGTCCTTTTTTTACAGCTTCAATATTCTGCCATGTATGTGTTTTTTCAAAATCAAATTTTCCGTACGAAGGTTTACTTAAAAATATATAATCACCAGCATATTTACTAATATTTTCTTTTGAAATGGAAGCATAGCCTTTTTTATCTTCTTGTAATTTATCTTTATATTGCTTTGTCATTGGCATACCGAATGCATCATGAACAATATCCAAACCACGACCCCATGTAGAGTTATATATGTATATTTGCTTTTCATCTGGTTCAAACACAGATGCTGTTGCTTGACCAATTTTACTTTGAATTTCTTTTTTATCTTTTCTAGTTTTATCGTCCCACTCTTCAATCCATTTTTTAGCTTTATCTTCATTATTAGTCAACTTGCCTATTTCTTTTAATATTTCTTTATGATTGTATTTATTGTATGTATATGGGATTGTTGGCGCTATTTTTTGGTATTTTTTTATATTTTTATCCATAGCATCTACAACAATTAAATCTGGTTTTGCTTTAGCAACTCTTTCAACATCATTTTCTCCAATATAATCAACCCCTTTTAAATAAGGTTTTAAAATTGAAGAATCTTTAGTTATATCTGAAACAGCAATTGGTTTGATTCCTAACTTTATAAAATCACCAACATAAAATCCAGTTAATACAGCAACTCTTTTAGGTTTCTCTGGTACTTTCAGTGTTTCACCATTTTCAATTTTATAGTCTGTAGTCTTTGTCGAGTTACTTGTTTTATCGACAGATGCTGAACACGCAGTCAAAATAAATAAATTACATAATAAAATTCCAATTAATCTTTTCATAATATCATCCTTTTGTTTTTTAATTGATATTCATTTTCAATTATAAAATATTAAAAGAATTAGTCAACGCCTGTTAGTAATACACATCAGTAACATTTCTATTTTCATTTATGATATTATCTAATTATTA
>NZ_JACYHC010000706.1:0-1837 GCF_017152085.1 Staphylococcus sp. EG-SA-2 | reverse complement strand
CATAAAGCAAAACAAAAGAATGGTAAGTTGAATAAAGTATTGAAATCAATTGCCAATATCTTTATACCGTTGATTCCTGCATTTATTGGAGCTGGATTAATTGGTGGTATTGCAGCAGTACTGAGTAACTTAATGGTGGCAGGCTATATTTCAGGTGCTTGGATTACGCAACTTATAACAGTATTCAATGTCATTAAAGACGGTATGTTAGCATACTTAGCTATTTTTACTGGTATTAATGCGGCTAAAGAATTTGGTGCAACACCAGGACTTGGTGGCGTGATTGGTGGTACAACGTTATTAACGGGTATTGCTGGTAAAAATATTTTAATGAATGTCTTCACTGGAGAACCATTGCAACCTGGACAAGGTGGAATTATTGGCGTTATTTTTGCCGTTTGGATTTTAAGTATTGTCGAAAAGAGATTGCATAAAATTGTGCCAAATGCGATTGATATTATTGTAACGCCGACTATTGCATTGTTGATTGTAGGACTATTAACTATCTTTATCTTTATGCCATTAGCAGGTTTTGTTTCAGACAGTTTAGTTTCAGTAGTTAACGGAATTATTAGTATTGGTGGCGTATTTAGTGGATTTATCATTGGAGCAAGCTTCCTACCGTTAGTTATGTTAGGGCTTCATCATATTTTTACGCCAATTCATATAGAAATGATTAACCAATCTGGTGCTACTTACTTATTGCCAATTGCAGCGATGGCTGGTGCTGGACAAGTAGGTGCCGCATTAGCACTTTGGGTAAGATGTAAACGCAACACAACATTACGTAATACTTTAAAAGGTGCATTGCCAGTTGGTTTCCTAGGTATCGGAGAACCATTAATCTATGGTGTGACTTTGCCATTAGGTCGACCTTTCTTAACTGCTTGTATTGGTGGTGGTATTGGTGGCGCTGTAATAGGTGGAATTGGACATATTGGTGCCAAAGCAATAGGCCCAAGTGGTGTGTCACTCTTACCATTAATCTCAGATAATATGTATTTAGGTTATATTGCAGGATTACTTGCTGCATATGCTGGTGGATTCGTTTGTACATATTTATTTGGAACGACAAAGGCGATGCGACAGACAGATTTGTTGGGTGATTAATGATGACAAATATTTTATATCGCATTGATAAACAGTTGAGTGATTTTACGAAGACAGAAAAGATAATCGCTGATTACATTTTAAAGAATCCACATAAAATCATTGATATGACGGTGAATGATTTGGCAGATGTTACGAATGTTAGTACAGCATCAATTGTTAGATTTAGTCGGAAAATGACACATCAAGGTTTTCAAGAGCTAAAGATTGCGATATCTCGATACTTACCCGAAGATATTGCAACCAATCCACATTTAGAATTGATTGAAAATGAATCTGTAGAAACTTTGAAAAATAAAATGATTGCTAGAGCAACGAATACGATGCGATTTGTAGCTACTAATATTATGGATGCGCAAATTGATGCAATTTGTGATGTGTTGAAAAATGCCAGGACAATATTTTTATTTGGATTTGGCGCATCGAGTTTGACTATTGGTGATCTTTTTCAAAAGTTATCTCGTATTGGCTTAAATGTCAGGTTATTACATGAAACGCATTTACTTGTGTCAACATTTGCGACGCATGATGATAGAGATTGCATGATTTTTGTGACGAATCAAGGTAGTCATAGTGAATTGCAGTCAATTGCACAGGTGGCCACACATTACAGTATTCCCATCATAACTATATCTAGTACAGCTAATAATCCAGTGGCTCAAATTGCAGACTATGCATTGATTTATGGCAGAACTGATGAAAATGAAATGCGTATGGCGGCTACAAC
>NZ_JACYHC010000705.1:0-1839 GCF_017152085.1 Staphylococcus sp. EG-SA-2 | reverse complement strand
AAACTAAGTCATTAAGATTTAATTTACCATTTCTAATATTTTGACTCCTTAAAAATGGTATGCCTTTGTTTGTATAGTTTTCACTTCCACCTTTGGGAGTCTTTCCACTACCTATTTTGGTAGTAAGGTCCCCTAACTTCTTCTCTTCCCATTCGCCTTCAAACCCTGGGAACCTCAACTCTGGCACATTTTTCTTTTGTGTATTACTCATCTTTCAACACCCCAAGTTCTTTCAGGTATGCATTGATTTCTTGTTCAACTTCTGCGATTTCTTTGTCGATATTTTTCAAATCTTGTTGGACTTGATCTAAATCAATCGGTGCTTCTTCTTCGAATGTATCGACATATCTCGGTATGTTTAAGTTGTAATCGTTATCGGCGATCTCTTGTAATGTCGCACTGTAGCTATATTTATCAATTGTTTCCTTACGCTTATATGTGTTAATAATGCGTTCGACTTGGGCATCGGTTAAATGGTTTTGATTTTTTCCTTTTTCAAAATCATTGGATGCATCGATAAATAATACATAGTCTTCTTGTTGGCGACATTTTTTAAATACTAAAATACATGTTGGAATACTTGTCCCATAGAAAATATTGGCTGGTAAGCCAATCACGGCTTCTAAGTAGTTCTTTTCTTCAATTAAATAACGACGAATGACACCTTCTGCAGCACCACGGAATAAGACACCATGTGGGAGTACAACGGCCATGGTACCTTCATCGTCTAAGTAATGTACCATGTGTTGAATAAAGGCAAAGTCTGCTTTGGACTTTGGCGCAAGTTTGCCGTATCCGCTGAATCGTTCGTCATTTTCAAATTTTGAATCTGCTGTCCATTTCGCACTGTATGGTGGGTTCGCAATAACCGCATCAAATGTATGTCCTAAAAAGGCTGGATTTTCCAACGTGTCATCATTACGGATATCGAAATTTTCATAACGTACATCATGTAATAACATGTTCATGCGTGCTAAGTTGTAAGTGGTATTGTTACGTTCTTGACCGAAATAACGATACACTTGCGTTTCTTTACCAACACGTAACAATAATGAACCGGAACCACATGTTGGGTCGTACACATGACGTAATTTATCTTTACCGTCTGTGACAATCTTCGCCAGTATCTTAGATACTTGTTGTGGTGTATAGAACTCGCCTGCTTTTTTACCTGCTGTCGCCGCAAAGCGCCCAATTAGGAATTCATATGCATCACCTAACATATCAATTTCCATATCACTGTGAACAAATGGTAAATCGTCAAGATTAACCATGACTTTAGAGATTAAAGCAGTACGTTCTTTGACATTGTTACCTAGTCGCGTTGAACTTAAGTCCATATCGCTGAACAGTCCGATAAAGTCATTTTCACTTTCTTCACCTAATGTTGATGTTTCAACTTTACGAATTGCCGTCGCCAGATGTTCGATATCGAAATCTTGCGTTTCAATTTCACGAATCATCGCACTGAATAAATCTTGTGGTTCAATGAAGTAACCGACTTGATCAATTAATTCAGCTTTTAAGTCTTCACGATATTCTTCATCTGCCCATGTCTCTTGATACGTGATATCTTCACCTGCCAACGCATCTGCATATTCTTGTTCTGCTTTTTCGGATAAGAAGCGATAGAAAATCAAGCCTAAAATGTAATTACGGAATTCACTCGCATCCATGTTCCCTCTTAAATCATTCGCAATCGACCATAATTTTTTATGTAATTCAGCTTGTTGCTGACGTTGTTTTTCAGTAATAGACATGTGATTCCTCCGCCTTTGCATAAGTAATTTATCTCTTTGTGTAATAGATTTATTATAACATTTGGTTATGTTGCGATGT
>NZ_JACYHC010000704.1:0-1841 GCF_017152085.1 Staphylococcus sp. EG-SA-2 | reverse complement strand
TAGGTATTATCCTGCTAATGGTGCTTGCCGTTATTTTAAAATTTAGTTTATGGCGTTATAAAAAATTAACCGTTGCAATATTAGTATTAATCGTTATGATTCAACAAATCGTCATTTTAGATAACAACAAAAATATGGCAATCAAACCTTATCAACAATCATTATCAACGTTGAAACAACATGATTACCATAGTAACTATGTAAACCAGCTTATAAAAAAGATAAATCAAAATGCAACAGGCCCATTTAATCGCATTGATTATATGTCAGACTATGCATTAAATTCACCATTTATATATCATTATAATGGCATTTCATTATATTCTAGTATTTTTAATGGAGACATTTTAAAATATTATGACAAGACACTCCAAATTAATATGCCAATTGATAAAAACAGCACTTATAGATTACTTGGCAATCGTCAAAATTTACTATCACTTTGGAATGTTAATGATCGAATTAGAGTGAATCATGATGACAACTTACCATATAGATTTAAAATTAACTCTGAACACAAAGACAATAAAGTTCGTTGGATTCATTCTAAAAATACCATCCATTATCCAAGTGCACATATTACAAATAAGGTCTTTTCCAATAAAGAATTAAAATCTCCATTAGATAAAGAACAAGCAATGTTGCAAGGGATTGTTTCTAACAAGACTAAAGATGTTAATACACATTTTAAAGCCAATAAAAATTTACTATCAGATTCAACAATTAAATTAAATAGTGCAGCCTGGCAATCTCCTACAAAACATTTATTACAAGTTAAACAAAATAATGGTGGTCTAACTGTACAGTTGCCAAAATCAGTTTCTAATCAATTTAAAGATTTGTATTTTGAAATGGATTTAGAATTACTTTCGCCGGATAAAGCTCATGATGTTAAAGTGAATGAATATACACAAGAAAGAAATAAACTCACTTATAAATATCGACGCTTTGTAACACCCGTAACGATACGCATTAAAGCTTCAGATAGAATTAGATTATCATTGCCTAAAGGTAAGTATCGAGTAAATTTAAAAGGGATATACGGCGAAGATTATACCACGCTTAAAGACGCTTCAAATTCATTAGAGGCTGTCAAAGTTAGTAAGACAAAGCAAGGTTATACTATTACTAAAAATAAAAATTCATCTGGGTATATTGTTTTGCCAACAGCATATAATCAAGGTATGAAAGCGACATCAGGTGATCAAAGTCTTAAAGTTGAACAAGTAAATGGTGTTATGACCGGCATTAAAGCACCTAAAAATATAACAAAGATTCAATTGAGCTATGCCCCACCATACTATTATTTACTTATAACAATTACTATATTTGGCATTATATGTAGTATTATTTTCACGAGATGGGCAAGACAAAAATAATGTAGCTACGCATATATTTAATGGGAGTGGGACAGAAATGATATTTTCGCAAAATTTATTTCGTCGTCCCACCCCAACTTGCACATTATTGTAAGCTGACTTTCCGCCAGCTTCTATGTTGGGGCCCCGCCAACTTGCACATTATTGTAAGCTGACTTTTCGTCAGCTTCTGTGTTGGGGCCCCTGACTAGAATTGAAAAAGGCTTGTTACAAGTGCATTTTCGTTCAGTCAACTACTGCCAATATAACTTCGTAGAGATAGAACATTGATTTATGTCCCAGCCTTTTGTTTATATAACCATTTTGAGCAAACACGTTATGAATAGAGAAGGAATAAACAATTACATTATCAACTTTACATTAACTAAACAGCAAAAAAAGCCATCTATATCACTCCATAAAAGTGACCTAGATGGCTTTATTGTTTGAGTCGAATTTGACTCATACATAGCTTTGTTTAAA
>NZ_JACYHC010000703.1:0-1856 GCF_017152085.1 Staphylococcus sp. EG-SA-2 | reverse complement strand
TTCAGTGTAAAATGTACTTGGGTCATGTAAAAGTCCTCCTGGGTATGTTTTTGTCGTTAAAAACATTGTACCGTAAAAGGACTGTTATATGGCCTTTTTACTTTTACACAATTATACGGACTTTATCGCACTACCACTACCCAATTTTAAATTTGGTAATGCTTTTTTGTATAAATTTAAATTGTTTAATGTTGTCATCTTTTTGTTATTACAATTATGATTAAATTACTATTAATACATGTTTATTATTTTAGTTAATTCAACTTTAACAGCATTTTTCAAACTATTAGGGGTCTCTACTTTTACATTGACACCACCTGTGACAATTAACTTAGCTATAAAATCTATATCTTTCGCGTTCACTTTTGATTTAAATAAATATGTCTCTTCGTCAATATTTTCAATCATATAGTCACTCCACAGGTAGCCTTTCAAGATATTCAATCCCATAACATTGCTTCTAATAAGAATATCAATAGCTGTTTCATTTTTAACCATGAACTGTTGAAAATTCTGCATAGTTATATCATTACACTCTTGAGTCTCTCCCATTTCATATAGTTCTTTTATTTTCGAAATATTTAATAGATTCACTAACTTTGATTCTATATTAGCTACAACAAAATACCATTGATGATTTTTATACATAATGCCAATACCTTTATATTGTTCTTTAATATAGTTTTGTGAATAACAGGTTTCAAAAGACTTATTCTCAATTATCAATCTAATGATTTCATTAAATAACTTATAACTTTTGAACTGATACTTATCTTCATTAAAATATTGAAATAGATCATTATATTGGTTTATTAACTCTTTTTTATTCGAGTTATTATATAATTTTTTTAATATTTCTTGATATTCTGTTTGAAAAGGTAGATTACTCACATTTGAAATACTCGAAAGTGTAAATACTAAAGCTTTCAACTCTTCATCTGAGATTGCTATTTTCGTTTGGTCTCGATTACCTATGATCGTATAACCACCATTTTTCCCTGGATTACTATATAAAGGTACTCCTAATGCTTCAATTTCTTTTATATCCCTTAAAGCGGTACTACGAGAAATATTAAATTCTGACATTAAATCATTTAATTTGAAGTTCCTATTTTCATTACAATATTCAATCATATTATATAATCTAACAGATTTTTTCATTATTATTCTCCTTTTAGTGTCAATAGATGACACTAATTAAGTATATACTCTATTTATAACAAATCTAAGGAGGAAAAAACATGAAATTTCAAGTAAGTCCATATTTTTTAATCACTCAAAATGCAGAGGGTTTAAAAAAGTTGTATGAAGAGCTGTTTGGCGCTAAAACACTGTATATTCAACGTATTAAAGATAGACCTATAGATAAGAAACTTAATATTGACGAAAATGATTTAAATAAAATTGATCAATGTGTACTTCAATTTGGAGATATAAAAATTATGATCGCAGATGACACTGAAGGTTTGCCCATAACACAAGGTAATAATATATCTCTTTGTCTCACTTTTGACCAAGTAGAAGAAACTAAACATGTATATGACCAGTTAATAGAAAAAGGCAGTGAGGTATTGAAAACATTTAGTCCAGAATTCTATACTGAAGGTTATGGTTATGTAAGAGATCCTTATGGTATCTCTTTGCATTTATTTACAAAGAGAAAAAATTAGGTTCTGCTGCAAAGTTGAAAAATAAATGTCTAATCTCAATTTTAAAATAATACTTTGTGTTAACTTGCTAGCATGATGCTAATTTCGTGGCATGGCGAAAATCCGTAGATCTGAAGAGACCTGCGGTTCTTTTTATATAGAGCGTAAATACATTCAATACCTTTTAAAGTATTCTTTGCTGTATTG
>NZ_JACYHC010000702.1:0-1858 GCF_017152085.1 Staphylococcus sp. EG-SA-2 | reverse complement strand
ATGATATTAGATTATATTTTATTCGTTGTTAAGTGATTCGAGACATACAATTTATCAAGATGTTATAATTGATGAGAAATGAGGTTCGTAAATGATAGATCAACAAACAATTTATCAATACATACAAAATGGAAAAATAGAAGAAGCGTTACAAGCATTGTTCGGAAATATCGAAGAAGATCCTACAATTATTGAAAATTATATTAATGCTGGTATCGTACTTGCTGATGCGAATGAGATTGAAAAGGCAGAGCGTTTTTTCCAAAAAGCTTTAACAATAGATCCGAAGAATGGCGTCGTATTTTATAATCTAGCAAATGTATATTATAATCAGCAACGTTATCAAGAAGCTATTAAATTATATCAACAAGCATTACAAACAGAGATTGAACAAGTTGATTGTAATTATATGATCGGTATGGCGTTTAATCAGTTAGAATCATTTAAGCTGGCATTGCCGTATTTAATGACTGCTGCGGAACTAGATAAAGACAAAGATGCAGAAGTTCAATTTCAATATGGTCTTGTATTATGTCAATTAGAAATGTTTAATGAAGCCATAACTCAACTTAAACATGTATTAACGATTGATAAAAATCATGTTGATGCAAGATACAATTTGGGCTTAGCGTTATTTATGAAAAATGAAGATATTGATGAAGCAATAACTCATTTTAAAGAAGCTGTGACTATCGACCCTAAACACTTATTAAGTCAGCATGCGCTGAAAACATTCACTAAAATGAAAGAGGAGGAGTAACATGTCAGACCCTACACTATTTGATTATTCAATGATCAAAGGTACTGTTGAAGCGATATTGTTTCAAAACAGTGATAATTTTTATACAGTGCTTAAAGTAGATACTATTGAAACAAATGAAGACTTTGATACAATGCCAACTGTTGTAGGGTTTCTTCCGAATATTGTTGAAGGCGATGTCTACACATTTAAAGGGCAAGTTGTTGATCATCCACGTTATGGTAAACAATTAAAAGCAGAGACTTTTGAAAAAGAAATGCCACAAACGAAAGAAGCAATTATAAGTTATTTATCTAGTGATTTGTTTAAAGGTGTAGGTAAAAAGACAGCTCAAAATATTGTTAATACATTAGGTGACAATGCGATAAATGATATATTAGATGACCATTCAGTGCTAGAAAAAGTTTCGGGATTATCTAAAAAGAAACAGAAACAAATTGCAGAACAAATTTCAGCAAATCAAGAATCTGAAAAAATAATGATTCGTTTACATGATTTAGGGTTTGGTCCTAAACTTTCAATGGCAATTTATCAGTTTTATCTCGGCGATACACTGACTATTTTAGATCGAAATCCATATCAATTGATTTATGATATTAAAGGTATTGGTTTTAATAAAGCAGATCAACTTGCTAGAAATATTGGTATCGCTTATAACGATAATGAACGATTAAAAGCTGCGTTGCTCTATACGTTAGAAGAAGAATGTATTAAACAGGGACATACATATTTGCCTATCAATGTTGTTATAGATTTAACGGTTGATGTATTAAATTATCAAGATGAAGAGGTCATCGAACCTGAAAAATTAGACGAAATGTTGCAATACTTAAATGAGGAAAAACGACTAATTATTGACAATGAACAAGTTGCAATTCCAAGTTTGTATTATTCTGAAATCAAAAGTGTTCAAAACTTATTCAGAATAAAGACGCATACAAATAAACTTACGGAAATTGAACAGTCAGATTTACAAATGCATATTGGTGAAATAGAAGATGCGAATCAAGTGAACTATGCAGCTTCACAAAAAGAAGCTTTGCAAACGGCTATCAATTCTAAGGTGATGCTATTAACCGGTGGACCGGGAACAGGAAA
>NZ_JACYHC010000701.1:0-1867 GCF_017152085.1 Staphylococcus sp. EG-SA-2 | reverse complement strand
GTGAAATTATTTTGTTGTGCTTGGTTTAAGTTAGATGCACCATGTAATGTTGTTAACGCTGGCTGTCTATCTAATGTTAAACCTTGACGTGCTGTATTTAATTGATCCTTAGCTTGGTTTGCCTCTGTCACTTTATCATTGATATTTTGGACAGTTGGGTTGCCATTCAACACTTGATTAATTTCAGTTAACTTTTGACGCGCTGCTTGTAATTTTTGGTTGTACGCATTTAACGAAGCGGTCGTCATACCTGTTGTATCCGTTGGTTGATTAATGCTTTGTTCTAATTGCGTTTTCGCAGTTTGAAGCGGTGCTTTATCTGGTGTTAACGCTTGACGTGCATGATCTAAATCAGATTTAGCTTGATTTGCTGCAGACGTATTTGTATTAATTTGTTCTACAGTCGGTGAACCTGCTAATACTTGATTGATTTGTTGAATCTTATTACGTGCAGCTGTTAACTTCGCATTGTATGCATTTATAGAGTCTTGTGTCATACCAGTTGTACTTGTTTGCGTGTCAATACTATGTTGTAGTTGATTTTTCGCATTTTCTAAAGGCGCTTTATCAACTGTTAAGCCATTGCGTGCTTGATCAAGTGCTGTTTTAGCAGCATTCGCTGCTGTCACGTTTTGACGAATCGTTGCAACATCTGGATGAGATGCCAGTACGCGATCAATTTCTTGAATTTTAGTTCTAGCTGCTGAAAGTTTTTCATTAAATGCTGCAATAGATGTGCTTGTCATACCAGTCGTACTCGTTGGCTGATCAATATCATTTTGCAACTGAGTTTTTGCAGTTTGTAATGGTGCCAAGTCTGGTGTTAATCCAGCAATTGCTTGTTTTAAGCTATTATATTTTTCTTCTACTTTTGTTTTTTCTGCGGCAATTTGTTGGTCTGTCGCGTCACCATTGTTAATAACATTTTGTGCATTTGTTGTTTCTGTTTGACCTGCACGTTTAGCATTTTCATATGCTTGGATTGATGATTGTGTCATACCATCAGTAGTTACTGATTTATTGATTTCTTCATCAAGTTTCGTCTTAGCAGTTCTTAAAGCACTATTATCAGCTAAAGGTACTAATTGATTAATTGCTTGCGTTAATCGCTCATTAACACGATTTACATTTGTTAATGCTGTTTGTACCTCTTGCACTGATCTTATTGGCTTCTGAATGATAGCATTAGCACTATTTTTAGCACTTGTAAGTTCTGCTTGAAGCGCATGCATTGAATTATTATACGCAGTAATACTTGCTGGTTTCTTACCAGTCGTTGTACCTGTGCGATTCAATTGTTGCACTGCTTGCTCTAAGGTATGTGTATCTGCAGTTAAATTTTGTTTCGCTTGGTTTAATGCTGTTAATGCGTTATCGACACGATGTTTTTCCTCTGAAATTTGCTGCGGTGTTGCATCTCCATTGTCTATAACACGTTGTGCTGCAGTTATTTCAGTTTCTGCTTCACGCTTCTTCGCATTATAGTTATCAATACTTTGTTGCGTCATACCAGCAGTTGATGGTACTTGGTTCACAGAACTTTGTAAGTTATTTTTAGATGTTACTAATTGGCTATTATCTTCTTTATTTTGAAGTAATGCTTTAGCTTGATCAATCTTAGTTTGTGCTGCACGAACTTTAGTTAATGCGTCAGAAACTTGTTGTGGTGTTGCACGATCATTATTAATCACTTGTTGCGCTTCTGTTTTTGCAGTATTGATTTGTTGTTGCGCATTATGAATTGCATTATTGTACTGCGTAATTGTACCTGGCTTTTTACCTTCAGTGCTTACTGGATCATCTAAATGATTTTTAGCTGTGATTAACTCACGTTTATCCGCTTTTGTGAAAATGGACTCTTGTACTT
>NZ_JACYHC010000700.1:0-1870 GCF_017152085.1 Staphylococcus sp. EG-SA-2 | reverse complement strand
ATTCTCTTAATTATTGTCGCTATTTTTGTCACACGCGCCTTACTTAACAATGATAGCGATAAAGTTAGTAATGACCCTAAAGTCTCTCAAAATTATAAAAAACAAGTTGAAAATCAAGACGGCCAAATTAACCAGCAAGTCGATAATGCTAAAGAAAATATTAAAAACAACCAAAAAACTGATGACATTATTAAAAATTTACAAAATCAAATCGACAACTTGAAGCAGCAAGAACAAAACAAAGCTGATTCTAAGCTAACTCAATTTTATCAAGACCAAATCAACAAATTGACAGAGGCAAATAATGCACTTAAAAACAATGCAAGCCAAGGTAAAATTGAAAGCATGTTAAATGATATTAATACAAAATTCGACAGTATTAAATCTAAATTAGAAAGCTTATTTAAAGATGACAATGGTGGCGCTAATTAATTATTACACCTGCTTTGATGATAAACATTAATTCCCTATACTTTATCTGTATCACTACGTTATTCGTGATGATGCATTAAGAGTATAGGGATTTTTTATATAAACTTGTATTCTAACTACATACAAATACATACAAAACGTATATAATTTATATAATTATATCATTTAAAGGAGTCTGATCATGCAATCAACGAAAACCAAAACGAAGCATTTTTCATTTTTATTGCTAATTACGTTAGGCGTCATGACCGCTTTTGGCCCACTAACTATAGATATGTACGTACCATCATTACCTAAAGTGCAAGGTGATTTTGGTTCTACTACATCAGAAATTCAATTAACATTATCATTCACAATGATTGGTCTTGCACTAGGCCAATTTATCTTTGGACCTTTATCCGATGCTTTTGGTCGCAAACGGATTGCTGTATCCATTTTGATCATTTTCATTTTGGTATCAGGTTTGTCTATGTTTGTTGATCAATTGCCATTATTCTTAACTTTACGATTTATTCAAGGTTTAACTGGTGGTGGCGTCATCGTGATTGCCAAAGCCTCTGCTGGTGATAAATTTAGTGGCAACGCACTCGCTAAATTTTTAGCATCTTTAATGGTAGTAAATGGCATCATCACTATTCTTGCACCATTAGCTGGTGGATTAGCTTTATCCGTAGCAACATGGCGTTCTATTTTCACAATTTTAACTATTGTGGCACTCATCATTTTAATTGGCGTCGCTTCTCAATTACCTAAAACATCTAAAGATGAATTAAAGCAGGTGAATTTTAGTAGCGTCATTAAAGACTTTGGAAGTCTTTTGAAAAAACCAGCATTTATTATTCCAATGCTATTACAAGGTTTAACTTATGTAATGCTTTTTAGTTATTCATCTGCATCGCCATTTATTACTCAAAAATTGTATAATATGACACCCCAACAATTTAGTATCATGTTTGCTGTTAACGGTGTAGGTTTAATCATTGTCAGTCAAGTCGTTGCTTTATTAGTAGAAAAATTACATCGCCACATATTATTAATCATTTTAACTATTATACAAGTGGTAGGTGTTGCTTTAATTATCCTGACACTTACATTCCATTTACCACTTTGGGTCTTACTCATCGCATTCTTCTTAAATGTGTGTCCTGTGACGTCAATTGGACCACTTGGTTTCACAATGGCTATGGAAGAACGAACAGGTGGCAGTGGTAACGCATCAAGTTTACTTGGCTTATTCCAATTTATCTTAGGTGGCGCTGTTGCACCATTAGTTGGCTTAAAAGGCGAATTTAATACATCACCATATATGATTATTATCTTCATTACAGCCATTCTATTAGTCAGTCTACAAATCATTTACTTTAAAATGATTAAAAAGCAACATGTCGCATAACACTTCAACATAATTAGAACCCTAGCAAAGATATCTATCTTTGTC
>NZ_JACYHC010000699.1:0-1897 GCF_017152085.1 Staphylococcus sp. EG-SA-2 | reverse complement strand
CTGAAGATCCTAGATTTACTGATCGTTTCGAATTGTTCATTGTAGGTAGAGAGCATGCAAATGCATTTACTGAATTAAATGATCCTATTGATCAAAAAGGTCGTTTTGAAGCGCAACTTGTTGAAAAGGCGCAAGGTAATGATGAAGCGCATGAAATGGATGAAGATTACATTGAAGCGTTAGAATATGGTATGCCTCCGACAGGTGGTCTTGGTATCGGTATTGACAGATTGGTTATGTTATTAACTGATTCTCCATCAATCAGAGACGTGTTATTATTCCCTTATATGAGACAAAAATAAATGACGTTGATTGTTAGTAAGAGCTCTCGTGTATACAACATGTGTATGCGAGGGTTTTCTTAATTATGGTAATTAGTTCGTGTTTGAATGTTTTTGATAGTAATAGTTAACGATAGTGGTACTATTTTTGACTGTTAAACAAGGTAGTTGGCTGATAGATGAAAATGACGATACGTATATAGAGTAGTTCGGATGAGAAATGTTAACGATAGACATTGAGATATCTTATAACAAAAATTGCTATATTAGTATAATTTATCTTAATCAGCTATAAAAGTACTTTAAAATTGTATAGAATGTGTATGGTTTTGTACATATGTGTATGATAGAATACTAAAAGTGTTATGAATTAGAGAGCACGAGAAATGTCAGTTTTGAAGAATAAAAAAGTTGATTAAAAGTGTTGACTTTATCAATTGAATGAAGTAATATATAAAAGTCGTCAAAAACAGACGAAACACACTAAAAGCTGATGTGACAAAGTTCACAACAAAGTGTAAAATTAACTATTGCACCTTATTAATTAAGCGTGTATCATAAATAAGTAAGTTATTTTGTCTGGTGGCTATAGCAAGGAGGTCACACCTGTTCCCATGCCGAACACAGAAGTTAAGCTCCTTAGCGTCGATGGTAGTCGAACTTACGTTCCGCTAGAGTAGAACGTTGCCAGGCAAATGACAAATCGGAGAATTAGCTCAGCTGGGAGAGCATCTGCCTTACAAGCAGAGGGTCGGCGGTTCGAACCCGTCATTCTCCACCATTTATTCTTAGATATAGCCGGCCTAGCTCAATTGGTAGAGCAACTGACTTGTAATCAGTAGGTTGGGGGTTCAAGTCCTCTGGCCGGCACCATCTTTTGAGCCATTAGCTCAGCTGGTAGAGCATCTGACTTTTAATCAGAGGGTCAGAGGTTCGAATCCTCTATGGCTCATTACGATTTAATTTTTATATTTAGCAAAATAATGCAGAAGTAGTTCAGCGGTAGAATACAACCTTGCCAAGGTTGGGGTCGCGGGTTCGAATCCCGTCTTCTGCTCCATTATTTTGCCGGGGTGGCGGAACTGGCAGACGCACAGGACTTAAAATCCTGCGGTGAGAGATCACCGTACCGGTTCGATTCCGGTCCTCGGCACCATTTTAGCGCCCGTAGCTCAATTGGATAGAGCGTTTGACTACGGATCAAGAGGTTATGGGTTCGACTCCTATCGGGCGCGCCATTTTTAAATTAATTGAATAACGGGAAGTAGCTCAGCTTGGTAGAGCACTTGGTTTGGGACCAAGGGGTCGCAGGTTCGAATCCTGTCTTCCCGATTACTTCTTAAATTTCATTTTATGGGGGCTTAGCTCAGCTGGGAGAGCGCCTGCTTTGCACGCAGGAGGTCAGCGGTTCGATCCCGCTAGTCTCCACCATTTATTTTTACACGATGAACATTGAAAACTGAATGACAATATGTCAACGTTAATTCCAAAAAACGTAACTATAAGTTACAAACATTATTTAGTATTTATGAGCTAATCAAACATCATAATTTTTATGGAGAGTTTGATCCTGGCTCAGGATGAACGCTGGCGGCGTGCCTAATACATGCAAGTCG
>NZ_JACYHC010000698.1:0-1907 GCF_017152085.1 Staphylococcus sp. EG-SA-2 | reverse complement strand
AGAGGCTCTAAAAATACATCTAAAGGAGTGTCGTATGAATCGGCAGGTTATAGAATTTTCTAAGTATAATCCTTCGGGGAATATGACGATACTTGTTCATTCAAAACATGATGCTAGTGAATATGCATCTATCGCCAATCAGTTGATGGCCGCAACACATGTATGTTGTGAACAGGTAGGCTTTATAGAATCAACACAAAATGATGATGGCAATGATTTTCACTTAGTTATGAGCGGTAATGAATTTTGCGGTAATGCGACGATGTCATATATACATCATTTGCAAGAAAGTCATTTGCTTAAAGACCAACAGTTTAAGGTGAAGGTGTCTGGCTGTTCGGATTTAGTGCAATGCGCAATTCATGATTGCCAATACTATGAAGTTCAAATGCCACAAGCCCATCGTGTTGTGCCAACAACAATTAATATGGGTAATCATTCATGGAAAGCAATAGAAATTATTTATGAAACATATGTACATTATGTGATTCCAGTTAAACAAGTAACAACAGAAATTCAACATTTGGTTGAAGCGTTTGTGCGTGAGCAACAATGGAGTCACAAATATAAAACAGTAGGTATGATGCTTTTTGATGAACAACGTCAATTTTTACAGCCATTAATCTATATACCAGAAATTCAAAGTTTAATTTGGGAAAATAGCTGTGGTTCTGGTACAGCATCAATTGGGGTTTTTAATAATTATCAACGTAATGACGCATGCAAAGATTTTACAGTACATCAGCCAGGGGGCAGTATTTTAGTGACATCAAAGCGATGTCATCAATTGGGATATCAAACTTCAATTAAAGGACAGGTTACAACTGTAGCTACAGGAAAAGCATATATAGAATAAGGAGCCTACAATGAATAACTTTAATAATGAAATCAAATTGATATTACAACAATATTTGGAAAAGTTTGAAGCGCATTACGAGCGTGTATTACAAGACGATCAATATATCGAAGCATTAGAAACATTGATGGATGACTATAGTGAATTTATTTTAAATCCTATTTATGAACAACAATTTAATGCTTGGCGTGACGTTGAAGAAAAAGCACAATTAATAAAATCACTGCAATATATTACAGCGCAGTGTGTTAAACAAGTGGAAGTCATTAGAGCTAGACGTCTATTAGACGGACAGGCGTCTACCACAGGTTACTTTGACAATATAGAACATTGTATTGATGAAGAGTTTGGACAATGTAGTATCACTAGCAATGACAAATTATTGTTAGTTGGTTCAGGTGCATATCCAATGACGTTAATTCAAGTAGCAAAAGAAACAGGTGCTTCAGTTATCGGTATTGATATTGATCCACAAGCCGTTGACCTAGGGCGCAGAATCGTTAACGTCTTAGCACCAAATGAAGATATAACAATTACGGATCAAAAGGTATCTGAACTTAAAGATATCAAAGATGTGACGCATATCATATTCAGCTCGACAATTCCTTTAAAGTACAGCATTTTAGAAGAATTATATGATTTAACAAATGAAAATGTCGTAGTTGCAATGCGCTTTGGTGATGGCATCAAAGCAATATTTAATTATCCGTCACAAGAAACAGCGGAAGATAAGTGGCAATGTGTGAATAAACATATGAGACCACAGCAAATTTTTGATATAGCACTTTATAAAAAAGCAGCTATAAAGGTAGGTATTACGGATGTCTAAATTATTAATGATAGGCACTGGTCCGGTCGCAATCCAATTAGCGAATATTTGCTATTTAAAATCAGATTATGAGATTGATATGGTTGGACGTGCCTCAACATCAGAAAAATCAAAACGCTTATATCAAGCGTATAAAAAAGAGAAACAATTTGAAGTCAAAATACAAAACGAGGCGCATCAACATCTGGAAGGTAAGTTTGAAATTAATCGTTTGTATAAAGA
>NZ_JACYHC010000697.1:0-13711 GCF_017152085.1 Staphylococcus sp. EG-SA-2 | reverse complement strand
AGAGGAAACAACAATCAAATCACTTTTTTCCCATTACAAGAAAATGAGCATAGAAATCAAATACTTTTCAAAACAATTGTTCCAGCGAGAATAGATAAAACAGCTGAGGCGAAAGAGCAAGTTAATAAAATTATCCAATCGATTCATTTCATTGGAACATTTACAGTGGAATTTTTTATAGATAGTAACAACCAATTGTATGTGAACGAGATTGCACCAAGGCCTCACAATTCCGGACATTATTCAATTGAAGCATGTGATTATTCACAATTTGATACTCATATTTTAGCAGTTACCGGACAATCATTACCAAATTCAATTGAATTATTAAAGCCTGCAGTCATGATGAACTTACTAGGTAAAGACTTAGATTTATTGGAAAATGAATTTAATGAACATCCAGAGTGGCACTTACATATTTATGGTAAGTCTGGGCGTAAAGATAGCAGAAAAATGGGGCATATGACTGTACTAACGAATGATGTAAACCAAACTGAACAAGATATGTACGCTAAATTTGAGGGGAGTAATTAAAGCATGACATTATTATATGAAGGAAAAGCGAAGCGCATTTTCTCAACAAATCAAGAAAATGAATTAAGAGTTGAATATAAAGATGAAGTTACTGCTGGAAACGGGGCTAAGAAAGACACAATGGCAGGTAAGGGGCGATTAAATAATCAAATTACTTCTATTATATTTAAATATTTACAAGAAAATGGAATAGAAAGTCACTTTATTAAACAATTATCTGAAACAGAACAATTAGTTAAGCCTGTGAAAATAATTCCATTAGAAGTAGTTGTTCGTAATATTGCTAGTGGATCTATTACAAAGCGTTTAGGTTTTGAAAATGGTGAAGTTTTTAGAGAACCACTTGTAGAATTTTTCTATAAAAATGATGCGTTAAATGATCCGTTGATAACGGATGACCATGTTAAATTGCTCAATATAGCATCAGATGAAGATATTGAAATACTAAAATCCAAAGCATTAAAGATTAATAATGTGTTGAAACAATTAATGGATGCTATGAATTTAAAATTAGTAGATTTTAAAATCGAATTTGGAAAGACTGAGACTGGTCAAATTTTGTTAGCGGATGAAATATCTCCAGATACATGTCGAATTTGGGATAAAGCTACCAATGCAAACTTTGATAAAGATGTATATAGAAATAACACTGGATCACTGATTGAAACATATCAAATATTTTTAAACAAATTGGAGGATTTAAAATAATGAAAACAATTGAACTACATATCACATTACAACCACAAGTATTAGATACGCAAGGACAAACGCTTACTCGAGCTGTACATGACTTAGGTTATGCACAAGTGAATGATATTCGTGTAGGAAAAGTATTATATATGACAGTGGATGAGGTTAGTGATGAAAAGGTACACAACATTATTACAACTCTAAGTGAAAAATTGTTTGCAAATACAGTGATTGAAGAATATAGCTATAAAGTGTTAGATGATGAAAAGGAGAATGCATAAAATGAAATTTGCGGTTCTTGTTTTTCCAGGTTCGAATTGTGATAGAGACATGTTTAATGCTGCTATTAAAAGTGGTGTTGAAGCGGAATATGTAGATTATAGAGAAACATCACTAAGTGGATTTGATGGCGTACTTATTCCTGGTGGATTTTCATTCGGGGATTACTTAAGATCTGGGGCAATGGCTAGTGTAGCGCCGATTATTTCGGAAGTTAAACGTCTTGCAACTGAAGGTAAGCCAGTATTAGGTGTTTGTAATGGGTTTCAAATTTTAACTGAAATAGGCTTATTACCTGGTGCATTATTGCATAACGATTCACATTTATTTATTAGTAGAAATGAAGAGTTAGAAATAGTGAATAATCAAACGGCATTTACAAATCTTTATGAGCAAGGTGAAAAAGTTATATATCCTGTAGCTCACGGTGAAGGTCATTATTATTGTACTGATGAAATATATCAACAATTAAAAGCTAACAATCAAATTATTCTGAAATATGTGAATAATCCGAACGGTTCATATGATGATATTGCAGGAATTGTTAACGAAAAAGGCAATGTATGTGGCATGATGCCACATCCTGAAAGAGCTTTAGAAACGTTGTTAGGTACTGATAGTGGTGTGAAATTATTTGAAGCGATGGTAAAAAGTTGGAGGGAACAACATGTCTAAATTTATCGAACCAAGCGTTGAAGAAATTAAACTTGAAAAAGTATATCAAGATATGGGATTAAGTGATCAAGAATATGAAAAAGTTTGCGATATTTTAGGCAGACAACCTAACTTTACAGAAACAGGTATCTTTTCTGTTATGTGGAGTGAACATTGCTCTTATAAACATTCTAAACCGTTTTTAAAGCAATTTCCTACGTCAGGTGAGCATGTGCTTATGGGTCCAGGTGAAGGTGCAGGGGTAGTCGATATAGGTGATAATCAAGCCGTAGTATTTAAAGTAGAGTCTCACAATCATCCATCAGCAATTGAACCATATCAAGGGGCTGCTACAGGCGTTGGTGGAATCATTCGTGACATTGTTTCTATTGGGGCTAGACCTATTAATTTGTTAAACAGTCTTAGATTTGGAGAATTAGATAATAAACAAAACCAAAGATTACTTAAAGGGGTTGTAAAGGGTATCGGAGGTTATGGTAACTGCATTGGTATTCCAACAACTGCTGGTGAAATCGAATTTGATGAACGTTATGATGGCAATCCACTTGTTAATGCAATGTGTGTTGGTGTTATCAATCACGACATGATTCAAAAAGGCACAGCAAAAGGTGTAGGTAATTCGGTCATTTATGTTGGTTTGAAAACTGGTCGAGATGGTATTCATGGTGCTACTTTTGCATCTGAAGAATTGACGGAAGAAAGCGAAAGTAAACGACCTTCTGTACAAATCGGTGATCCATTTGTAGGTAAAAAATTAATGGAAGCAATACTTGAAGCAATTACATTTGATGAATTAGTTGGTATTCAAGATATGGGTGCTGCTGGTTTAACATCTTCATCGTCTGAAATGGCGGCAAAAGGTGGTAGTGGGTTACATTTGAGATTAGAACAAGTGCCAACACGTGAGCCAGGTATTTCTCCTTATGAAATGATGCTTTCAGAAACTCAAGAACGTATGTTACTAGTTGTTGAAAAAGGTAATGAACAAAAATTCTTAGATTTATTTGATAAGCACGAATTGGATAGTGCTGTTATAGGTGAAGTTACAGATACAAATCGTTTTGTTTTAACATATGATGATGAAGTTTATGCTGACATTCCAGTTGAACCACTAGCTGATGAAGCACCTGTATATATTTTAGAAGGAGAAGAAAAAGATTATAATACTTCTAAAAATGATTATACACACATCGATGTTAAAGATACTTTCTTTAAATTACTTAAGCATCCGACTATAGCATCTAAACACTATTTATATGATCAATACGACCAACAAGTTGGTGCCAATACGATAATTAAGCCAGGACTTCAAGCATCGGTAGTACGTGTGGAAGGCACAAATAAGGCAATTGCTTCAACAATTGATGGTGAAGCGCGTTATGTATATAACAATCCATATGAAGGTGGAAAGATGGTAGTAGCTGAAGCTTATCGAAATTTAATTGCCGTGGGTGCAACACCATTAGCAATGACAGATTGTTTAAATTATGGTTCTCCTGAAAAGAAAGAAATCTATCAACAGTTGATAGATTCAACGAAAGGTATGGCAGAAGCATGCGACATTCTTAAGACACCAGTAGTTTCTGGAAATGTATCTTTATATAACGAAACGAAAGGTACTTCTATTTTCCCAACACCAGTTGTTGGAATGGTAGGTTTGATTGAAAATGTAAATTATTTAAATGATTTTGAACCTCAAGTTGGAGATAAATTATATTTAATCGGTGATACTAAGGACGACTTTGGTGGTAGTCAACTTGAAAAGTTAATTTATGGCAAAGTTAATCATGAATTTGAGTCATTAGATTTGAGTTCAGAAGTTGAAAAAGGTGAATCAATCAAGACCGCTATTCGTGAAGGACTATTATCACATGTTCAAACAGTTGGTAAAGGTGGCTTACTGATTACCTTAGCTAAACTAAGTGCGCATTACGGTTTAGGATTAAAATCTTCAATAGATATAACAAATGCACAATTGTTTAGTGAGACACAAGGCCGATATGCTGTTTCTGTTAAATCAGGTAAAACTTTAAATATTGATAATGCAATAGAAATTGGACTTTTAACAGATAGTGATAATTTCAAAGTAACAACACCATATACAGAGATTAGTGAAAATGTTTCAGATATTAAACAAATATGGGAAGGGGCAATTGCTCAATGTTTAACTACTCAGGATTAAACGAAGAATGTGGCGTGTTTGGTATTTGGAATCATCCTGAAGCAGCGCAACTAACATATATGGGACTTCATAGTTTGCAACATCGTGGTCAAGAAGGTGCAGGTATAGTTGTTTCTGATCAAAATGAATTAAAAGGCGAGCGAGGATTAGGCTTACTAACTGAAGCGATTAACGATGATCAAATGGAACGATTAAAAGGATATCAACATGCAATTGGTCACGTCCGTTATGCTACTTCAGGTAATAAAGGTATTGAAAATATTCAACCGTTTCTGTATCACTTTTATGATATGAGTGTAGGTATTTGTCATAATGGTAACCTCATTAATGCTAAATCATTGCGTCAGAATTTAGAAAAACAAGGTGCTATCTTCCATTCGTCTTCAGATACTGAAGTCATTATGCATTTGATACGTCGAAGTAAAGCTCCTACTTTTGAGGAAGCATTGAAAGAAAGTTTGCGAAAAGTTAAAGGCGGTTTTACATTTGCGATATTAACTAAAGATGCGTTATATGGCGCAGTAGATCCAAATGCTATCAGACCACTTGTTGTAGGTAAAATGAAAGATGGTACATACATCCTTGCAAGTGAAACATGTGCAATAGATGTGTTAGGTGCAGAATTTGTTCAAGATATTCATGCAGGTGAATATGTCGTGATTAACGATAAAGGTATTACAGTTAAATCTTATACACATCATACGACAACTGCAATTTCTGCGATGGAATATATTTATTTTGCTAGACCAGACTCAACAATAGCTGGTAAAAATGTCCATGCAGTACGTAAAGCTTCTGGTAAAAAATTAGCCCAAGAAAGCCCTGTAAATGCTGATATGGTCATCGGTGTACCCAATTCATCGCTATCAGCTGCGAGTGGTTATGCTGAAGAAATAGGTTTGCCATATGAAATGGGACTAGTTAAAAATCAATATGTTGCAAGAACATTTATTCAACCAACTCAAGAATTACGTGAGCAAGGTGTGAGAGTGAAGTTATCTGCGGTAAAAGATATAGTAGATGGGAAAAATATCATTCTTGTTGATGATTCCATTGTTCGCGGTACGACAATTCGACGCATTGTGAAAATGTTAAAAGATTCTGGTGCAAATAAAGTGCATGTGCGTATAGCATCACCGGAATTTATGTTCCCAAGTTTTTATGGAATCGATGTTTCAACTACGGCAGAATTAATTTCTGCAAGCAAATCACCTGAAGAAATTAAAGATTATATTGGCGCTGATTCATTAGCATATCTATCTGTAGATGGGTTAATTGAATCAATTGGTTTAGATTATGACGCGCCATATAGTGGCTTATGTGTAGAAAGTTTCACTGGAGATTATCCTGCAGGGTTATATGATTATGAAGCAAATTATAAAGCACATTTAAGTCATCGACAAAAGCAATATATTTCTAAAAACAAACACTTTTTTGATAGCGAGGGAAATTTAAATGTCTAAAGCATATGAACAATCTGGTGTAAATATTCATGCTGGTTATGAAGCTGTAGAAAGAATGTCTAGTCATGTTAAACGTACGATGCGTAAAGAAGTTATCGGTGGTTTAGGTGGATTCGGTGCTACATTTGATTTATCACAATTAAATATGACAGCGCCAGTTTTAGTTTCTGGAACAGACGGAGTAGGTACGAAATTAAAACTAGCTATCGACTATGGGAAACATGATTCGATAGGTATCGATGCAGTTGCAATGTGTGTTAATGATATTTTAACGACAGGTGCAGAACCATTGTATTTTTTAGATTACATCGCTACAAATAAAGTTGTTCCTGAAGTTATTGAACAAATTGTTAAAGGTATTAGTGATGCATGCGTTGAAACGAATACTGCACTTATCGGTGGAGAGACTGCTGAAATGGGTGAAATGTATCACGAAGGTGAATATGATGTAGCCGGATTTGCTGTTGGAGCAGTTGAAAAGGATGACTATGTAGATGGTTCAGAAGTGAAAGAGGGACAAGTTGTTATAGGACTTGCGTCAAGTGGCATTCATTCAAATGGATACAGTTTAGTGCGCAAATTAATTAATGAATCAGGCATTGATTTGGCATCAAACTTCGATAATCGTCCATTTATAGATGTCTTTTTAGAACCAACTAAATTATATGTCAAACCTGTACTTGCTTTAAAAAAAGAAGTTTCTATTAAGGCAATGAATCATATTACTGGTGGAGGTTTTTATGAAAATATTCCACGTGCATTGCCAGCCGGATATGCTGCTAGAATTGATACTACATCATTTCCAACGCCAAAAATATTTGATTGGTTACAACAACAAGGCAATATAGACACAAATGAAATGTATAACATTTTTAACATGGGTATTGGCTATACGGTTATCGTTGATGAAAAAGATGCATCACGCGCTTTGAAGATTTTAGCAGAACAAAATGTGGAAGCTTATCAAATTGGTCATATTGTGAAAAATGAGTCAACTGCAATTGAATTGTTGGGGGTATAACAATGGTTAAAATTGCGATTTTTGCATCAGGTTCAGGAAGTAACTTTGAAAATATAGTTGAGCATGTTGAATCAGGAAAACTTGAAAATATTGAAGTTACGGCGCTATATACGGATCATCAAAATGCGTTTTGTATAGATAGAGCAAAAAAGCACGATATTCCTGTTTATATTAATGAACCAAAACAATTTGATTCAAAAGCAGCGTATGAACAACATTTAGTATCACTATTAAATGAAGATAAGGTAGAGTGGATTATTTTAGCTGGCTACATGCGTCTAATTGGTCCAGATTTATTAGCTTCATTTGAAGGTAAAATATTGAATATACATCCATCTCTATTGCCGAAATATAAGGGGATTGACGCAATAGGCCAAGCATATCATAGTGGCGATACTATTACTGGTTCGACAGTACATTATGTTGATTGTGGTATGGATACGGGAGAAATTATTGAACAGAGACAATGTGATATTAGACCGGACGATTCAAAAGAACAATTAGAAGAGAAAGTAAAAAAATTGGAATATGAGTTATATCCAAGTGTTATTGCTAAAATTGTAAAATAAGGAGTATGTATGTGATGAAGAAAGCTATTTTGAGCGTATCAAATAAAACAGGTATTGTAGAGTTTGCTAAAGCGTTAACGCAATTAAATTATGAATTATATTCAACAGGTGGTACTAAACGTATATTAGATGAAGCAAATGTACCAGTTCGTTCTGTTTCAGACTTAACACATTTTCCAGAAATAATGGATGGCCGTGTTAAAACATTACATCCGGCTGTTCATGGTGGCATTTTAGCTGATCGAAATAAACCGCAGCATTTAAATGAATTATCAGAACAACATATAGATTTAATTGATATGGTAGTAGTTAATTTATATCCATTCCAACAAACTGTTGCAAACCCTGATGTGACGATGGACGAAGCAATTGAAAATATTGATATTGGTGGTCCAACAATGTTACGTGCTGCAGCTAAAAACTATAAACATGTAACAACAATTGTACATCCGGCAGATTATCATGAAGTATTGACGCGATTAAGAAACGATTCGTTAGATGAGTCATATAGACAATCATTAATGATTAAAGTTTTTGAGCATACTGCAGAATATGATGAAGCGATTGTACGTTTCTTTAAAGGGGATAAAGAAACTTTAAGATATGGAGAAAATCCACAACAATCAGCGTATTTTGTGAGAACTTCGAATGCTAAGCACACGATTGCAGGTGCTAAACAATTACATGGGAAACAATTAAGCTATAACAATATTAAAGATGCAGATGCTACACTAGCTTTAGTTAAAAAGTTTGATACACCTGCTGCAGTTGCGGTTAAACACATGAATCCATGTGGTGTTGGTATCGGTGACACGATTGAACAAGCATTTCAACATGCGTATGAAGCGGATAGTCAATCAATATTTGGTGGAATTGTTGCATTAAACCGAGCTGTAACACCTGAGTTAGCAGAGCAATTGCATAGTATCTTTTTGGAAGTCATTATTGCACCAAAATTTACAGATGAAGCATTAGATATTTTAAAACAAAAGAAGAATGTAAGATTATTAGAAATTGATATGACTATAGACAGTAACGAAGAAGAGTTTGTTTCAGTATCTGGCGGATATTTAGTTCAAGATAAAGACAATTATGTCGTGCCAAAAGAAGAAATGAAAGTTGTTACAGAAGTAGCACCTACTGATGAACAATGGGAAGCAATGTTATTAGGATGGAAAGTTGTACCATCAGTAAAAAGTAATGCAATTATTTTAAGTAATAATAAACAAACTGTAGGTATAGGTGCTGGACAAATGAATCGTGTCGGTGCTGCTAAAATTGCGTTAGAGAGAGCTATTGAAATCAATGATCATGTAGCGTTAGTATCTGATGGATTTTTCCCTATGGGAGATACAGTTGAACTTGCAGCACAACATGGTATAAAGGCAATTATCCAACCGGGTGGTTCGATTAAAGATCAAGATTCAATTGATATGGCTAATAAACATGGTATTGCAATGGTAGTCACAGGCACTCGACATTTTAAACACTAATTTTAAAGGGGCGTAACATAAATGAATGTATTAGTAATTGGTGCTGGTGGACGAGAACATGCACTTGCATATAAACTTAATCAATCGAATCTAGTTAAACAAGAGTTTGTCATTCCAGGTAATGAGGCAATGACACCTATAGCTGAAGTACACACTGAAATTTCAGAATCTAATCATCAAGGGATACTAGATTTTGCTAAACAGCAAAATGTTGATTGGGTAGTTATAGGTCCAGAACAGCCGCTAATTGATGGATTAGCAGACATTTTACGAGCGAATGGTTTCAAAGTGTTTGGTCCAAATAAGCAAGCAGCTCAAATCGAAGGCTCAAAATTATTTGCTAAAAAGATAATGAAAAAATATAATATTCCAACTGCTGATTATAAAGAAGTTGAGCGAAAAAAGGATGCTTTAACATATATTGAAAACTGTGAATTGCCCGTTGTTGTCAAGAAAGATGGGTTAGCTGCTGGGAAAGGCGTTATTATTGCAGATACTATTGAAGCAGCCAGAAGTGCTATTGAGATTATGTATGGTGATGAAGAAGAAGGTACTGTTGTATTTGAAACGTTTTTAGAAGGTGAAGAGTTCTCGCTAATGACATTTGTTAATGGTGATTTAGCAGTACCTTTCGACTGTATTGCACAAGATCATAAACGCGCATTTGATCATGATGAAGGACCAAATACTGGTGGTATGGGGGCTTATTGTCCAGTACCACATATTAGTGACGATGTTTTAAAACTTACAAATGAAACAATTGCACAACCCATTGCAAAGGCAATGCTTAATGAAGGTTATCAATTCTTCGGTGTATTATACATTGGTGCTATTTTAACTAAAGATGGTCCAAAAGTAATAGAATTTAATGCCCGTTTTGGTGATCCTGAAGCTCAAGTATTATTAAGTCGCATGGAAAGTGATTTAATGCAGCATATTATTGATTTAGATGAAGGAAAACGTACTGAATTCAAATGGAAAAATGAATCTATTGTAGGGGTCATGTTGGCATCAAAAGGATATCCTGATGCATATGAAAAAGGGCATAAAGTAAGTGGCTTTGATTTAAATGAAAACTATTTTGTTAGTGGATTAAAGAAGCAAGGTGATACCTTTGTTACTTCAGGTGGTAGAGTTATACTTGCCATCGGAAAAGGTGACAATGTACAAGATGCACAGCGAGACGCATACGAAAAAGTATCTCAAATACAAAGTGACCATTTATTCTATCGTCATGACATTGCGAATAAAGCACTACAACTTAAATAAGTATATTTAAAAAATACTAAGATTAGCTATGAAGAAATCTATAACGATAGTTTTTTTCATAGCTTTTTTAGTTGTAGAGTCTAGGACATTGATTTCTGTACCAAATTTGTGATTATGCATATGTAATACAAAAGAGGCGCCACAACATGTTTGGATGAACAAAATAACATGTTTGTGGCACCTCTTTTGTTTAGTATGGAATAAATGGTTTTCTTTTTCTATACAATGAATTTCTAATTTAGTATCTATACAATTATGGATAAAATTTAACCTACACGACCAAGACGAACATCATCTATGCCCGTGATGGGTAAGGTGATTGAACAATAATATGCCATAGTAATAATGGCAATTAAAACTATAATAAAGATTATATCTTTATATGAGAAAGGTACGTTGTAATAGTAAGTACGAGGACCATCTCTAAATCCTTTCGACTCCATCGCAACTGATAATTGATGTGCCTTTCTAATATTTTGGCTTAATAGAGGTATAATTAAATGCTTAAATCTCTTTAACCCTCTATAATTTGCTGCGTCTATCATCTGATAGCGCATTTTTAAAGATCTGCGAAGCTGTATTAAAGAACTAATCATTAAAGGTATCATACGAATGGCAGCCATGAATGCATAAGCAACTTTTGATTTAACCTTTAAATGTTGCATTAAACTATAAAATATCATGACAACCTGAGATGTAAGTGCGATTAAGATACCGAAAAATGAAATAGCAATGGTTCTTAATGATACATGTAAACCACGAACTAAACTTTCTGTTGTAATATGGATAAATCCGAATTTCAAAATTGTATGGCTACCATTCCCGTATAAAATCATGAACAGGGAAGAGAGTAATGCAAAGCCAATACTTATAGTTATAAAAATTGCTGTAATTTTAAACTGAGTACCATTAAACATCAATAAGAAAACTAACATTAAGATAGTGATATAAAGCATAAAATCGAAATTATGCACAAATATAATAAAGAAAAATAGTATAATTCCAAGAAATAGTTTCGTTATAATGTTGACATCATCAACAAATGATTGCCGAACTTTCCATTGCTCATACATTCGTATCACCATCACAATCTAGTAACGCACCATCTGAAATTTTAAGTCTTCTTGATGGATAACGTTCAATTATTTCATCGTCATGTGTAACCATGACAATACTTTGTCCCAAATTAATTCGCTTTTGGAAAAGTTTGATCAACTGGAATGTATTATGGCTATCAAGTCCAAATGTCGGTTCATCTAAAAAGATAATATCAGCTTTAGAACTTAGTGCGGTAGCTACGCTAAGGCGTCGTTTTTGACCAATAGACAACTCATAAGGATGTTGATCTTTTACATTTTGTAAATCTAAAAGTTTTAAAAGTTGTATCGTTTCATCATCACTTTGATCTTTAGAAAGGTGATTAAAATGAATGTTAATTTCATCATAAACCGAATTTGTTATAAATTGTAATTCTGGGTTTTGATAAACTAGGTACATGTGTTTTGCTGCATGTTTAATTTTTGTTAAACGCTGATTTTCAAAATAAACATCACCTTGATATTTAATCAATTGCATAATTGATTCAAGCAAGGTTGTTTTACCACTACCATTTGCCCCTGTAATTGTAATCCACTCACCTAGACCAATTTCTAAATCTGAGAATGAGAGCAATGTTGATTTACCGCGAATAATACGTCCATTTTTAAATTGTAATAAGTGTGAGTTTGTTGTTGGAAAGTCAACACGACTTGGTGCGAATTCCCATGCACGTGGATGCCACACACCATATTCACTGAGTAAATGAACATACTTCTGTAATATGATTTCAGGACATTCATCGGCAATGATATTTCCGTTATAATCCATCAAAATGACGCGGTCGACATGATTCCAGATGTGTTTAACTTTATGTTCAACGATTACAACAGTTTGATCTTCCCAAAGTTCAATTAGTTTAGTCCATAAATCTTCTGTTGCTTGAACATCTAACATTGCTGTCGGTTCATCTAAAAACAATGTTTTTGATTGTTGAAGAATGGTTTCAACAATTGCCAATTTCTGTTTCATCCCGCCACTTAAATCTTTGATATACGTTTCAGGGGTAACATTTAAATTGACCATATTTAAAGCATTGATAATTAACGCATCCATGTCTTCACGTGGTACTTGTCTATTTTCTAAAACGAATGCAAGTTCTTCGTATACTTTTGGCATACAAAACTGGCTATCAGGGTCTTGGAAAATAACGCCACTTAATGGGTCAACGATTAGTTCATCATATTTCATAGGTAATTCAATTAAATTAGGAACAATACCACTTAATACATTCAGAAGTGTACTTTTACCGCAACCAGAAGGACCGAGTAAAAGTACTTTTTCTTTGTCTTGAATAGTGATATTTAAATGATCGAAAATTTTACGCTGACCATTTGGATATTTTAATCGTAAATCACTTACTTTTAACACTCTGAATGCTCCTCTTATAAGTTGTCGTAATCTTCTTTAGCAGCTGGTCTAAATAATTTTGTTACGCCTGTCTTATCTAAAGCTTTTACTAAAAGGTAAGATAGGACGCCGGCGACTACTGCACCACTAATTAATCTAAATACGATGAATAATGTTAAGTTCCAACCTGCAACTTCATTTAAATAACCATAGAAATAATCTATAGGGAAAGCCGCGATTGCTGTACAAAAACCTGCTAACATAGCTACCATAACTGAACGAGATTGATATTTAAAAATTGCAAAGACAAGTTCACACGCTAAACCTTGTATGAAAGCGTAAACGATTGTCGGAATATCGAAACGACCCATAATGATAGTTTCGCCGGCACCTGCAGCAAATTCAGCCAGTAAAGCAATACCTGGTTTTGGAATAATTAGATAGCAGACAATCGCTGCCATGAACCAAACCCCGTTTGTTAATTGTTCGAGGTGAAGGCCTGTAGCTTGCACACCATTGTAAACAAACCACCATAAATTGTAAATAACTGCGAATACTACTGAAATAAGTACGGTTACTAGTATTTCAGATAGCTTTAAACCTTTTGACATTTTTACATCCTCCTAATAAAAAAACGCACAACCATCCATAGGAAAGTTATGCGTTCACAATATATATTAGTAAAACATATGTATAGTAACACTTTCCTACGCTAGTTCAAGCTAGATCAGGTTCAAAGGGTTTGAGGGCAAGCCTCATCTCAGTATAAAACACCCCTAGTGTGTGCGATTTATTTAATTAATTATACTGTAAGACGTTTGTAAACTTATGTCAATAGGTTGTCTTCATGAAATTTTGTTTAATTCGATTTAAAATTTATAATATTAGCATTGGATTTAAATTGAAGATGTAGTAGGAATGTTAGTAATTAAAGATATAAAAATATGTGACATGTAATAAGATTGAGCTGATAAATGAAGAGGGATACTTATCAATCATACCTCTTTAACAACAGTGAAGAACCCGTGCATAATGGCTTACGAATTATAGTTTGTAGGGTAAAAGAGGGATACATGCGCCGAGCACATGCA